>JBPEWW010000114.1:0-9502 GCA_052032275.1 Alteromonas sp.
ATACACAGCGTACTGGTGTAACGCGCCGAATCGGTAATGGTAATGACGTAACACAAGCCCTTGCCCGCCAGAAATTCATACGCCAGGCTTTCGGTGTCACAGTCGGGCAGAATACGCATAAAATGCGTGTAGTTCAGCTCGCTCAGTGCCTGCATGGTAGGCAGATGAGGGACATATTTGCGTGGTGTAGACTTCACAGGGTTTGCCATTGCTCCAGCAGATCAGATTTATTTAAGAAAAACCATTGTAGCGCAATTATTGCCGCTGCGTTGTCTATATGGCCAGATTTAATCCATTCAAGCGCGGTCTGTTCGTTAACCCGGTGCACCCGGATATCTTCGGATTCGGTGTCCAGGCCGTGGATCCCTGCCGCGGTGGTGGCATCGGTTTTGGCCACAAACACATGCAGCCGCTCGGTGGTGCCGCCGGGACTGGATAAATAACTGCACGCCCGGGTGAGATGGCTTAACCTGATCCCGGCCTCTTCCTCTGCCTCACGATGACAAACCGACTCCGGGGTTTCCCCGGTATCAATGATGCCGGCAATCACTTCTATCAGCCAGGGGCTTGAAGACGTGGCCAGTGCCCCAATTCTTACCTGCTCAATCAGCACAAACTCCTGCTCAACCGGATCGTAAGGGAGGACGGCAACCGCGTGACCCCGTTCAAAAATTTCCCGTTTGACCTCGTCACTCCACCCGCCGGCAAACAGTTTGTGCCGAAAGGTGTATTGCTGCATTTTGAAAAAACCGTCGTACAACGGCTCTACACTGAGGATCTCAACATCATTTGAGGTAAACGCCGGGATTTCTTTGCTCATTGGCAGTCACTTTTATGCATAAAACGATTATGATGCATGGTACAGACTGACAGCCAGCTTGTGAATGCAGTGCAGCTATTGTTGCCAGCATCACATGAGAGCCCCGCAGAGGGTCGGTGTCTGTAAGTCTGCGGGCCCGACACGTACAGCGGCAACATATTCTGTTACAGTTGAACACCAACTGTTACCACTAAAGACTGTCGGCTAGCCGTTGACTTTCATACACTTACTGGCATCTGCACACTCGCGGATAAAAATTTAGAACACAGGAAGGCGCAAGCATGAAACGAACACTACTGTCACTGATTATTGGCATGGGCATGACCGGATCGTCGCTGGCAGACGATTTGAGCCAGGTATACCAGCAGGCGCTGGCCAATGATCCGCTGGTCAATCAGGCCAAGGCCCAGCGTGACGCTGCCTATGAGGGCATTTCAGTGAGTCGCGCCAACCTGTTACCGCAGATTTCCGGTACCGTGGGCTACACCACCGGCAGCAGTGAACGTACTGATTTCGCACAAGGCCCGAATGGCGAACTGGCGATTAACATTATTGATTCGGACACCGACACCCTGTCGTATGGCCTGGATGCCAGCATGTCGCTGTACAATTATGCCAACTGGGTGGGCCTGGATCGCGCCGAAAAAGTGGCTGAGCAAAGCGATGCCCAGTACGCCGCCAGCATGCAGCAACTCATCGTCCGGGTGGTGAATGCCTACTTTGATGTCTTGCGGGCGCGGGACAATGTGGAATTCGTACGCGCCGAAAAGCGCGCCATCGAGCGTCAGCTGGAACAAACCCGGCAGCGCTTCGAAGTGGGTCTGACGGCGATCACCGACGTGCATGAAGCCCAGGCCAATTTTGATAACACGGTAGCCCAGGAAATACAGGCCGAAAACCAGCTGGAATTTGCGCTGGAAACTTTGCGGGTGATCACCGGTAAATACCATGACCGTTTGTACGGGCTGGATACTGACAGCTTCTCCGCCACCGTTCCCACGCCGAACACGGTTGATGCATGGCTGGAGACCGCCGAAGACAAAAACCTGGCACTGCTGGTAGACCGGCTGGCCATGGACATCGCCAAAGAAGACATCTCTGCCGCCAGAGCCGGGCACTTCCCTACCCTGGGCCTGAGTGCCGAGGCCGGACGCACGCAGACCGATATCTCCAGCCAGGGCCGCAATATCGATTTGCCGAGCCTGGACAGCTACAGCGTGGGTGTGCAACTCAATGTACCGATTTTTCAGGGCTTGCGGGTCAGCTCGCAGACCGACCAGGCACGTTACCTGTACGTAGCGGCCAGTCAGCAGGTAGAGCAAACCTATCGCCAGACTGTCCAGTCGGTGCGCAGCTCCTACAATGATGTAAAAGCGGCCATTTCTACTATCCGGGCGCTGGAGCAGGCGGTAGTGTCAGCCGACAGCGCCCTGAAAGCCACCGAAGCCGGCTTCGATGTGGGTACCCGGACAATTGTGGATGTGCTGAACAGCACCCGCAACCTGTTTGATGCCCGCCGTAACCTGGCCAGCGCCCGCTACGACTTTATCCAGTCGATTGTCAGTCTGAAAGAAGCGGCAGGCACGCTGACGAAAAACGATGTGGAACAAATCAACCGTGGGCTGCAACCGCCCACCGCCGAGTAAGCTCGCCGTAATGGCCCCGGCGCGCCTGCACCGGGCTTAATGAGCCTGCCCCGTTAACAGCACACCGGTGAGCTGTCTGCATGTTCCGGACGCAAATGGTCGTTGCAGCTTCGGCAAAACGGTTCCAGCATTTGCAGTAGGGTGAGTAATTCGGTACGTAACTGTTGAGCGTGTTCAGGGGTCAGATTACAATCCTGCAGCAACGCAGAAAGTTGCAATAACTTCTGTTGTAAGTGTAAGCGCTGTTCGTCCATGACGCGTTCCCGGTAGTTTACCTGCCTTATTGTAGCTAACTTACCGCATATCGCATGCATAATGAACAGCAATCCCGGTATTTATAAGTGGTAAAACGAACAAGCATGCAAGCCGTAGAACTGCAACGCCGTTTTGAGCGCATTCGCGCAAACAAAATTTTCGAAATATTTGTCATTAGTGTCATCGTCGTATCAGCGTTGCTGGTAGGGGCGAAAACCTACGATATGCCTGCCGCGGTCACCAGCCTTACGCTGGTGCTGGACTGGTTTATCAGCGCCTTCTTCCTCACCGAGTTAACCATCCGCTTTCTGGGTGAACGGCGTAAACGTGACTTTTTCAAAAGCTTCTGGAACTGGTTCGATACCCTGATCGTCATGGTCTCCCTGATCCCTGCCGATGACACGGATCTGGCGTTAATTGCACGCCTGGTAAGGGTATTCAGGGTATTACGGATGATATCCATTATTCCGGAACTGCGTTTACTGCTGGTTTCACTGGTTAAAGCCCTGCCGCAACTGGGCTATGTGATGCTGCTGATGTTTATTATTTTCTACATTTACGCGGCCATTGGCAGCACCCTGTTCGAAGCCATTAATCCGGTATTGTGGGGCGACATTACCATTGCGCTACTGACGCTGTTCAGGGTAATGACATTCGAAGACTGGACTGACGTGATGTACGAAACCATGGAAGTGTATCCGTTAAGCTGGCTGTTCTACCTGAGCTTTATCTTCTTCACTGCCTTTGCGTTTCTGAATATGGTGATTGGCATTGTGGTCAACGTGATGGAGCAGGAAAGCGCCAAGATCCGCGAGGAGGCGGCCGAAGAAAATAACGAGCCCACCCTCAAAGACATTATGCAGGAAGTCTCTGCACTGCGTGCGCAGCTGGATGCCCAACACCACAAAAACTAGGCGACAAGCCGGCAGCGTGGACCTCACGCTGCCGGCAAACCCGTTAAACCTACGCTTTACAGCGAGTACGTCGCCCGCAACTTATCGGCCTTAGCCCGGGCGCTGGCGGTAGTCAGGGTACGCTCTTTCAGCCGCCGCTTGGCAAGAGCCTTTTTATCCGCGACCAGCAACGCTTCAATGTAATTAATATACACTTCTTCGGAGCGGATCTCGTCGTTGGCAACCCGTTGGTACAACTCGAGCGCGGCCGCCGTATCCCCTTGCGACATCTCAATTTGCGCCAGCGTGTCCACAATTTCCGGATTATCAGGCTGCTGCTTCACCGCCCGTTCAGCCAGAGGTTTGGCTTTATCCAAATCGCCGGCCTGAAAGTGCAGATAGGCCACATTATTCAGCACCACCACGTTGTCTGGCATCAGGGTGAGGATGTGCTCATAGACCTGGATGGCTTTGGCCGTATCTACCGCAATAAGCTGCTGCGCGTACAGGATCTGAATACGAATATCGTTCGGGTATTGCTCTGCATGCTGTTGCAAAAATGCCAGTGCCTGTTTGTCCTGCCCGGCCTGAACGTGAGCCGTTGCCAGAAGCATGGCGTTTTGCTCATTATTTTTTTCCTGGTAGGCAGCCTGAATATGGGGAATGGCTTCTGCCGGTTTTTTCTCAATGACCAGCACCCGCCCGGTGATGCCCTGAATAAAAGGCATCGCCTGGAATTCTTCGGGCAGCGCAGCCAGGATGTCACGGGCTGGCTCAGCCTCATTATTCATCGCGTGAAAATATGCTTTGAGTACCCGCACCTGTGTGTCAGGGCGCTTCGCCAGAAACGATTCAGCAAACGCGATAGCGTCTTCGTAGCGGTTACTGGTGTCCATCACCAACAGCATGCCAAGGGCCGCGTTTTTATCCTGCGGGTAGAGTTTAAGCCATTCTTCAAAATGCGCGGCGGCGGCCTCCAGTTCGTTGGCTCTCAGTAATGCCTGCCCCTTGATATTCCAAACATCCAGTGGCGAAGACTCCCCGGCACTAAGGCTGTCCAGCGTCGCTAATGCCTGCTCGCTGTCGCCTTCAGAAAAATACATGCGGGCCAGCAGTACGCGCATGGCCGTATTATCAGGCTGCGCGGCCAGCTGCTTTTCAACATGGTTAATCAGTTCAGGGGCGCGCTCACCGCCCCCGGTTGTATACAACAAGGTGATGGCCTGCAGGTTGTCAGGGTCCTTTTTAAGCAGCGTCTGCAGGGTTGCCTGCGCTGCCTCCGGCTGGTCAGTGGCCAGCTCGAAGCGCGCTTTCATCATAATGACATTAGCGGCCGCCGGCTGTTTAGCCTGCGCCTGCTCAAGATACGCTTTGGCCTGGTCAACCTCGTTTTTACGTAACAAAATGTCGGTCATCGCCAGCAGCGGATCCACGGCGTCCGGCTCCTTGTCTATCCATTGCATCGCCAGCTTGCGCGCCTTGTCCAGCGCGCCGGTCGCCACGTAAGCACTGAGCAACGTACGCCGGGTCACATCGGAATCGGGAGCTTTTTCCGCTGCCGCCTCTAAATTCACCAGTCCTTCTACGTCATTTAACGACAGCTGCAGTACCCCAAGCTTAGCGAGATCTTCAGAAGTCGAGCTCAATGCCGAAGTGCGCTCAACCATCTTTTGCGCATCGACCACATTGCCTTCTCTGAGCAACTGAAAGCCCGCCTTAGAAAACAGCGCGGCATCTTCACTGCCATCACCGGTTAGCCGGGTCAGCACTTCTGTCGCATCTGCACTCTCGCCCTGCTGCAGCAGACTGTCAGCGTACATACGCAGGCCGGGATGGTTATCCGGCAATTCCGTAGCCACCATCGACAGGTGCCGGCTGGCGGCAGCATAGTCGGCCACCTGATACGCACTGTAACCGGCCACCAACCTCACTATAGGCTGGTTGCGCCCGTTCTGAATGGCTTTTTCCAGCAGGCTGAGGGCCGATGCATAGTCGTCTTCAGAGGCCGCGATAATGCCTTTAAATTGATTTAACAGCCCATGGTCATTGTTGATTTTTAACAGTTCATCCACATGCGGCTTAGCGTCTGCTAACCGGTTCTGTTCAAATAACAGTGTGATCAGTGCAAACCGGTTATCGACGTCATTCGGATAGTACTCCACATACGCCTGATAGACTTCAATGGCGGGCTCGATTTGCTCCATATTTAAATGCAGCCTGGCCAGCTGCAAAAGCACGTCTTTATTCTGCGGTGCCTGTTTGCGTAACGCTTCCGTTTCGCTAAGCGCCGTATAATAATCTTCATCCAGAATGGCGGCATAGGTAGCAATTAAACCTTTATACACACTGGATGTATCCAGGCCACTTAGCTCATTCAGCAAAGCCTGTGCATCGCTTTCCTTACCCAGCTTGACCAGTGCCTGCAGCTTATAAAAACCCACTTCGGCTTTTTGCGTCGCGGTAAATTGCGGGTTCTGATGGTCCAGGTCTAACAATGCATTTTCAGCACCGGTTTGCTGATACGCCTTGGACAGCAAGGGGACCACATCCGCCGCGGGCTGCCCCAGCTCCAGGGCGGTGTTCAGTTCTTTCTCGGCACTTTCAAAGTCGCCCTTCTGCAGATACAGCTTACCCAGCGCAAAACGGGGGGCGGGGGCTCTCGGGTCCTGCTGTATCGCATTTTTGTATTCAATGATGGCTGCCTGATTATCATTGTCGGCCACATAGGCCTCGGCGGTAGCCAGGCGCTCTTCCAGAGAAGCCTCACCGCAACCAGACAGGGTAGTCGCCAGACACACGGCGAGACTCGCGGGTACAAAAGTCCGTTTTAAAAAAGTGTTATTTATCATCCTGTTCACCTGGAGTTAATTATAATTCGACGTGTTCCGGGCCGACGACCTGAGTATTGCATGGCAACTGACCCGTTATTCTAATATAATACAAGTTTTGCAATCTTTGCCGGCAAGTCTCCATTCGGACATCACGCCCTTAAGCATCAGGACCATTAATGACCAACACTGTCGAAACGACATTCAGCGACCTAAACCTACCTGAACCCATCTTACAAGCCTTAGAAAAAGTTGGCTACGAGAAACCCTCGCCCATCCAGGCAGAAAGTATTCCACTACTGCTGGAAGGCCACGACCTGCTGGGACAGGCGCAAACCGGGACAGGCAAAACGGCGGCGTTTGCGCTGCCCATGCTGGCCAATATTGACGCCGAAGCAAAAACACCCCAGCTGTTGGTGTTAGCGCCGACCCGTGAGCTGGCGATACAGGTAGCTGAAGCGTTTCAGGTGTATGCAAGTTTCAGTAAGAAAATTAAAGTGCTGCCCGTGTACGGCGGTCAGTCTTATGATAATCAGATTCGCCAGCTAAAGCGGGGCGTACAGGTGGTGGTAGGAACGCCGGGGCGTATCATTGACCACATTAAACGCAAAACGCTGGACTTAAGCGGCCTGAAATTTCTGGTGCTCGACGAAGCGGACGAGATGTTACGCATGGGCTTTATTGATGACGTCGAGCTGATCCTAAGCCATGCGCCCGCTGAACGTCAGACAGCACTGTTCTCAGCGACCATGCCAGGACCAATTAAAAAAATTACCCAGCGGTACCTGAATAACCCCAAGCATGTGAAGATTGCCGCTAAAGTCAGTACGGCCAGCACCATTCGCCAGCGCTACTGTCAGGTGGCCGGGCACCACAAGCTGGAAGCCCTGACCCGCATCATGGAAGTGGAGCCGTTCGACGGCATGATCATCTTCGTGCGCACCAAAACCGCCACCGTGGAGCTGGCGGATAAATTAGCCGCACGGGGCTTTGACGTAGAGGCACTGAACGGTGATATTCCGCAGGCTGCCCGCGAACGCACCGTGAATAAGCTTAAGCAGGGTAAAATTGATATTCTGGTTGCCACCGACGTGGTCGCCCGGGGGCTGGACGTGGAGCGCGTCAGTCATGTCATTAACTATGACATTCCCCATGATACGGAGTCTTACGTGCACCGTATCGGGCGGACAGGCCGTGCCGGACGCACAGGTGACGCCATTCTGTTTATCTCACACCGCGAAAAACGGTTACTGTTCGCGATTGAGAAAACCACCCGTCAAAGCATTGAGCAAATGCCCATTCCTTCCATTAGCGAACTGAATGAAACCCGCCTGGCACGGTTCAAACAGTCGGTCATGGAAGCCACTCAAGACGACGCCCTGGAATCATTGATGCCAATTGTGGACATGATCCAAAGTGAGTCTGAAGCGTCCCCGGAAGTATTACTGGCTGCGATGATTAAAGTTGCCCAGGGTGATGAGCCCCTGCTGCTGAAAGAAGGCGATCGCCCTGACCTGAACAGCAAGCCGCCACGGGAGCGTGACCGGGATCGCAGTCCCCAGGGCCGCGACCGGAACAAAAAAGGCCCGCGCAACAAACGCAGCCCGGAAGCCGGCATGCAACGCTACCGGATTGATGTAGGCCACACCCACGGCGCGAAGCCGGGTAACATCGTCGGTGCCATTGCCAATGAGGCGGACATCAGCTCCAAGAATATTGGTGCTATCGAGATTTTCGATAAATTCAGTACTGTCGACTTGCCGGAAGGTATGCCACGAGAAACCCAGGAATTGCTGCAGGGCACACGGGTTGCCGGTCAGCGCCTGAACATCCGCGAATGGTCAGACACGCCGCCGAAGCGCAAAGACGGCCGCAAACGCAAGTCATAAGCACCTCGCCATGTTATAACCTAAAACTATAACTTGGCGCGATTTGTTGCTTTTGAAACTATAAGAATTGGCGCAAAATAGCGCCAATTCTCGTTTTTAGGTGACCCAACAAGTTCATGAACTACTTTCCGCTGTTTCTCGATGCCAAAAACTTACGCTGCCTGATTGTCGGTGCCGGTGAAGTGGCGGCGCGTAAGCTGGAACTGATCATGAAGACTCCGGCTTCGATTACTGTAGTCGCTCCCTGGGTCTGCGACACCGTACGCCGGTTAGCAGAGTCCGAACAGGTCACGCTTATCGAACGCGAATTTGCCGACGACGATCTGAACCAGCAGGACATGGTATTTATCGCCACCAGCGATGAGGCGGTAAACCAGCATGTGCATGACCTTGCCCGCGCGCAGAAAGTACTGGTGAACGTGGTGGACAATACGCCGCTGTGTCAGTTTATCACCCCCTCCATTGTCGACCGCTCGCCAATCATCGTGGCAATGAGCAGCGGCGGTGTCGCCCCGGTTCTATTGCGCTACCTGCGCCAGAAGCTGGAAACCGTGCTACCTGCCAATTTGAGCCGGCTGGGCGCATTTTCAGAAAAGTTTCGCGATAAGGTTAAGCAAACCCTGAAGGGGGTCACTGCCAGGCGGTATTTTTGGGAAGATGTGCTGGACGGCGATATTGCCGAATATATTGAAAAAGGCCAGCAAAAACAGGCAGAGCGGGCATTTCATAAAGCCCTGCACGCCGCCGCCTCAGATTCCAATACTGAAGGTCAGGTGTATCTGGTGGGGGCCGGACCCGGCGATCCGGACCTGCTGACGTTTCGTGCCCTGCGCTTAATGCAGAAAGCCGATGTGGTGGTGTACGACCGGCTGGTGTCACCACAAATTCTTGAGCTGGTGCGCCGGGATGCTGAAAAAATCTATGTCGGCAAGGCGCGCAGCAATCACACCCTGCCGCAGGAAGACATCAATGCCCTGATGGTCAGTGAAGCCAAAAAAGGCAACCGGGTGGTGCGGCTCAAAGGCGGCGATCCGTTTATCTTTGGCCGTGGCGGTGAAGAAATTCAAACCTTTATCAGTGAGGGTATCGATTTTCAGGTGGTGCCGGGTATTACTGCTGCCAGTGGTGCCGCCAGCTATGCGGGGATCCCGCTCACGCACCGGGACTACGC
>JBPEWW010000115.1:0-3574 GCA_052032275.1 Alteromonas sp.
CCAGCGTCTTGCCCTTACCCGGCGCCAGCAGCGGCAACTGGCGCCGCTGGTGGCAGAAGGTTTAGCCCCCCAGCAGGAGCTGCAGACACTGACCGCCCGCGAGCTACAAATTCAGCAGGAATTTCATCAGCTGCAACGCGACGTGCAGCGTAGTCAGCAGGCCTTGCATGACAACCAGGCCCAATTGCGCCAGTTACCCCGGCAGCACCAGGACGCGACAGCCGTGTTACTGGATGAACAAAGTACCCTTCGTCAGCATATTGCCCGCCTGGAGGCGGCAGCAGAAGGCTTGATTAGGGCACCTGTCGATGGCGTGGTGAGTGCCCTTACCGCCCACGTGGGCCAGTTTACCCAGGCCGGTGTGCCACTGATGACACTGCTGCCTGAGGGCTCCGGGCTGGAAGCGAGATTGCTGGTACCGGTCCGCGCGGCAGGGTTTGTCGACAAAGGCCAGCCGCTGACCCTTCGCTACGATGCCTTTCCCTATCAGAAATTTGGTATGCAGGAGGGCGCCATTAGCACCGTCTCTGCCGCCGTGGTGTTACCCGGCGACTTACGGGAGGCACCGGTGCCGGTGAAGGAACCCGCCTATCTGGCCCGCGCCGTGCTCGCAAGCAAACAAGTGTCTGCCTACGGCAAACCTGTTGCACTGCGACCCGGTATGACATTCACTGCCGACATCAGGCTCAGCGAGCGCACCCTGGCCGAGTGGCTGTT
This sequence comes from Alteromonas sp., assembly GCA_052032275.1. Classification (GTDB taxonomy): domain Bacteria; phylum Pseudomonadota; class Gammaproteobacteria; order Enterobacterales; family Alteromonadaceae; genus Alteromonas. Next base: position 718 of record JBPEWW010000115.1, read on the forward strand.
CGAGCCACTGTATTCGCTGACCGGGAGGCTATAGCGATGAACACGGTCTCCTCTACGCTGCCCGCCCTTGCGCTGCCAATGCGTTGGCGCCGGTCGGTCCCGGTGATTTATCAGAGTGAAACTGCCGAGTGTGGCTTAGCCTGCCTGTGCATGGTAGCGAATTTTCACGGCGCAGCCCTGGATATGACCCGTCTTCGCCAGACCTATGGCGTGTCCCTGCGCGGTGCCACGCTGAAAAACCTGATGGATATCGCCGCCGAACTGGGCTTCACTGCGCGCGCACTGAAAGCCGAGCCCGCCGATTTAAAGCAACTGCAGTTACCGGCCATTTTGCACTGGGACCTGCAGCATTTTGTGGTGATCACCCGGGTAACCCGACAGGGTGTTACCCTGCATGATCCTGCTGTGGGCGAACGTCAGCTGGACTGGGCAGCTGTAGACCGGCATTTTTCCGGCATTGCACTTGAACTGCAGCCCGCCAGTGACTTTCAGCCCGCGCCGGCCGCACCCCGTCTCTCGTTTCGTTATTTCTGGCAACGCATCACCGGCCTGAAACGCGCGCTGGCGGTACTGCTGGTCCTGTCCGCGTTGCTCCAGGTTTTCGCGATTGCATCGCCCTATTACATGCAGACGGTGATCGATGATGTCCTGCTGCGCCAGCAACAGGATTTACTGGTGGTACTGGCCATTGGTTTTGGTTTGCTGCTGGCAGTGGAGACCCTGACCAGTGTGAGCCGCCGGCTGGTTATCTTATCGGTGTCCTCCCGGCTGCAATTGCAAATGTCTGCCAATGTATTCCAGCACCTGCTGAAGCTGCCGCTGGACTATTTCGCCAAACGCCACGTGGGCGATATCGTGTCACGGTTTGGTTCGCTGGCGAAAATCCGCGAGTTTCTGACTACCGGGCTGGTCACCGCCATGCTCGATGGTGTAATGGCCATCGTCACTTTGGTGGTGATGGCTATATATTCGCCGCTGCTAACCTGGGTAGTGTGTGGGTTTGTATTGCTGTATGCCCTGCTCCGGGTAACGCTGACGCCGGTATTACGCAAGCTTACCGCGCAACGCATCGACCTGGCGGCCAAAGAACAGAGCCACTTTATCGAGTCGGTGCGTGCAATTCAGCCGGTGCGCATATTTAACCAGGAAGGGCGGCGACACAATCAGTGGCAGAACCGGCTGGTGGCCACCCTCAACACCGATATCCGACTGGGCAAATGGGATATTGGGGCAGCCACGCTGAACCAGCTGTTGTTCGGGCTGGAGAATATTGTCATCATTTATCTGGCCGCCACGCTGGTCATGGCCAATACCCTCTCAGTGGGCATGCTGTATGCGTTCATTGCCTATAAGAGCCGCTTTACCGCGGCGGTGGATAGCCTGATTACCCATGCGATTGACTTTACCATGCTGCGGGTACACTTCGAGCGCCTGGCTGACATGGTGTTTACCCCCGCCGAGCCGCACCAGACAGGCTCGGCCGTGCTGCCGGCACACCCCGACCACGACGGGACCCTGCAGGTTACCCAGCTGGCTTACCGGTACAGCCCGGTCGAACAACCGGTATTTGAGCAGGTCTCCCTGACGGTGCCCCAGGGCGCCCTGATAGCCATTACCGGGGCCAGCGGAACCGGCAAGTCCACACTGCTGAAGTGCATGATGGGACTCTACGCGCCCTGTCACGGCACCGTCACGCTCAATGGCAATACCGTGTTTGGCACCCGCTGGTATCGGGAGCGGTGTGCGTCAGTGATGCAGGATGACTGTTGTCTGACCGGTACGATTGCTGACAACATCGCCTGCTTTGCCGAGGCCACTGATCCTGAACGTATGGTGACCGCCGCCCGCCTGGCCTGTATTCATGACGAGATCATGCGTATGCCCATGCAGTATCAGACCCTGGTGGGTGACATGGGCAGTGCACTCAGCGGCGGGCAACTGCAGCGGGTGTTGCTGGCCCGCGCCCTGTATCGCCAGCCCGCCATTTTGTTTCTTGATGAAGCCAGCAGCCACCTGGATGTGGCCAACGAACACGCCATAAACGCCAATCTGCGGGCCCTCAATATTACCCGCATTATTGTGGCTCACCGGCCGCAAACCATTGCCATGGCGGACACCGTTTACGCACTGACGTCAGCAGGACTGACGCTGGTATCCACCCACGCCGGCCCCGTGCCGGAATCAACATAACCAAGGAAAAACCTATGTCTGAGACTGCATCTCTGGATGAAAAACTCACCCACTTGTCGAAACGGGAGCTTCAGGTGGCCCATAAAATCATGGAGGGCCTGCCGAACAAAACCATCGCCTCGCAATTGTTTATCAGCGAACGAACGGTGAAGTTCCACTGTGCCAACATCTACCGCAAACTGGCGATTCGAAACCGCTCGGCCCTGATGGCGAGTTATTTCCGCCTGTTATACCAGCCGGTCAGGCCTGCGTAGCTCCGTGCCTGAGTATGGCCGGCGGCAGACAATTCCCGCCTCCGGTACAGGCGACAAATACGGGCACTCACGTACACTGACTTATCACTGCAATGGATGCAGTGTGATTTAACCACCACAAGGAATGTAAAAAATGAACAAGCAACCTACGTTATCAGAACTGAACAGCATGGAGCCCAAGCAGGTAACCGGCGGACAGATCCCCTTCCCGCTGCCCGGTGCGCCCGGCATGCCACTGAAGCCGGTAACGCCCCCGGTATATATCACGCTCGCCATCGGCGAAGGCGGCGGCGACCTACCTGATATGCTGTCCTGATATTAGGATGCAGGTGCCTAATGAGGGCGCCTGCGCATAGACTGTATGAAGAATGTCATATTGCTGGGCCAGGCCAGCGACCCACAAATTCAGCACC
>JBPEWW010000116.1:0-2558 GCA_052032275.1 Alteromonas sp.
CTGGATGATTTGCATCGCTTTGCGGCCAGCGCGAATGGTGAAGCCTATTTTGCGCTATACGCACCCACGGCCGTATTTATTGGCACCGATGCCACAGAAATCTGGTCAAAAGAAGATTTTCAGGCGTATGCGCACCCTTACTTTAGTCAGGGGCAGGGATGGACGTATACGGTAACTGAGCGGACTGTCACCCTGTCAGAGGATGGTCAGGTGGCCTGGTTTATGGAAATGCTCCACAACGATTCGCTGGGCGTCACACGGGGTACCGGGGTTTTGCAGCACGCCGATGGAAAATGGCGGGTCGAGCAGTACCATCTTACGCTCCCGGTGCCCAATGCAATGATTGGTGACATTGCCACCGCAGTAAAGGCACACGGGCAATAGTCACGCCACCCAAAGCGGGTGGCGCGCTACGCTATCCTGATACGGTGATCAGGTATTGTTTTTGGTCAGCGGCTGGATTTCCAGCTCCACCCGACGGTTCATCTGACGATTAGACGGGCTGGTATTGGCCACTTTCGGCTGGTATTCCCCCAGGCCCACAGCAGTCATACGGGTGGGGTTTACATTGAAGGACGTCAGCTGCATTTTTACTGCGCTGGCCCGACGCTCTGACAGCCCCTGATTATACTCGGCCGCGCCGGTATCATCAGTGTGCCCTTTAATCATCAGTACGGTTTTTTCGTACTTATTCAGCACGGTCGCCACGTCATTCAGGACCGGATTAAAATTCGGGCTGATAGAGGCGCTGTCAGTCGCAAAGGTAATATCGCCGGGCATGATCAAGCGCAGGTTATCACCTTCCCGAACCACCTGAACGCCAGAGTCGGAAAGCTCATTGCGTAATTCTTCTTCCTGCTTGTCCATGTAGTTACCAATTGCACCACCGGCAATGGCACCCACGGCGGCACCCCATGCGTAACGGCTTTTATCATGATCGCCCGTCGCTTTACCCAGGATGGCACCCACTACCGCGCCAATTGCCGCGCCCTTCTGCGTATTTGAAGGGTCATTGGCACAGCCGCCAAGCGCGACTGATGCAGCAAGGAAACTTACAGCTAAAGTCTTTTTCATAACGTCCTCGTCACTCTGTTATTTTCGTCAAAGGGGGTTTCAGCAAGTCCTGTTCCAGTTTAGACCAACAGGCGAAACATACCCATAATAGCCGGCAAAAACTGAACCAGAGGTAAACAGAGGAGGGTAACGCCCGCAGCCGGGTGGCAAGCACACGCAGAGGGAGGTCGTAAAATCTACACGGTTATAGATACAGACGCGCAATTTTTATGCAACAGTGTTGCTGTGAAGCGACGCTACTGATTAACCACCCGCTCAAAAAACGCCTGTACATCAATATTGTAATCGCCGGGTTGCACCGCTTTCTCGATCTTCAGGTTACTGGCAACGGTAAGATCGATATCTTTCAGTTCCAGGTAGTGGTTATTACGGGCTGAATAAAATACCCGTATTTTGGGTTTGCGGGCATTGTCAGTTTGCTCGGTGACCACCGCCAGTCGCTCATTGCTTAGCAGCACAATGCTGCCAACCGGGTACACTCCCATGCATTTGATAAACTGTAATACCAACGCCTTGTCGAGTTTATGCGGCGAGTCGGCCACTAAAATTTGTAACGCGCGCTGGCTGGGCATGCCGGGCTTATAACAACGGTCGGCAGTCAGTGCATCGTACATATCGGCAATGGCCAGCATACGGCCTGCCTGACTGATTTCCTCGCCCCGGCTGCCGTTCGGGTAGCCGTAACCATCCAGTCGTTCATGGTGTTCTGAAACGGTGCGGATAAGGTGCGCCGGGATATTTTCTTCTTCCAGCGCCTGAACCCCGTAAAACACATGATCGCGCATGATGTTCATTTCCATATCAGTGAGTCTGCCGGGCTTATGCAGAATACTGTCAGGAATGCGGATTTTGCCAATATCGTGCAGGAAGCCGGCGTGCGCCAGGTCGTTAACCTGGTCTTCGTCCATACCAATAAAACGACCGAAGTTAGCCAGCAATATTGCTACGTTTAATGAGTGTTCCAGCAGGTAATCGTCTTTTTCGCGGATTTTTGTCAGACACAGCAGCGCATCCGGATTGCGATCAATGGAAGCCACCAGCTTATGTGAAAACTCACGGGGGATGGTATCGTCAAAAGGCAGCCCCTTTTGCACCGCATTCAGCAATTGCTTCTGAATACTCTTACCCTGTTTATGCAACTTCTGGGCGCGGCTAAGTTCGTCCTCGAACCGCACCGAACTGCTGCCATACTCAGGCTTTGCAGCACGCTGTACCGGCTCTGGCTCGGCAGCATCAGCCGCCGGCGAGGACGGCGCCGGGTCAAACGCTTTACTCTGGTCAATAATTACCGTTTTGACCCCCTTGGCTTTCAGCGTATCCACCACGGCCTGCTGGGTCACTTTACCCTGGCTCTTGATCTTTACCTTGCCGGACTGTTCAGCAATCTGATGCACATACATGCCGGTAACCAGGTCTTGTATACTGATGGTTTTTAACGCGCGCTCGGTCATTGGAGTTATTGTTAGCAGTTATTTTTCATCCGG
>JBPEWW010000117.1:0-11522 GCA_052032275.1 Alteromonas sp.
CCGGGGACTGCCTGAAAATCCTCACCGGGTGCGAGCCGGTAGTGCAGTACGTCATCCGCTGCCACTGTTTGGCAAACCGCCAGACTATTGAAGTAAAGCGAATTCGGGTCGCCTAAGTCCCATAACCCGTTTTCGTGCACAGCTGCTGCCGGGTTATGAATGACCAGCTCCAGGCTGGTGGCAGGCAGACCGGCATATACCCGGTAGTGTGCGGAAAATGCTATTTGCGACCAGGCGTGTTCACTACGAAACCGGCCGTGCATGGTCACCATTAAGCATTGCGTGTCTCCGGTCACCGGGGAACAGGCATGCTCTACCCGGTGTTCTTCGGCAACCGCGAACCAGACATTGTTTTGCGCATCACATAATTCTACCCATGAACGGGTCTGACCTTGATTGCTAACCGGGGCAGATAGCTTTGCTTTACTTAAGGTAAGGTGATGACCGCCACCGGTTATCAGGAATTCATCGAGGGTCTCTGTTATGGCTAAGCCTTGCCCCCCGCCTGCCTTGCGACGTGTTCTGGCTGGCTGCGGGGCTACCGATAACACGCAGGAGTCGGGCAGGCCATGGCTATCGACAGCACCTATTTCCAGCCATTTAATGCTTTGATCCGGCCACCGCGCCAGCGTGCGACAGTGACAATCTAAGTCACCGTTATCAGATGTGAGGCGCAGCTGAGATACTGAGGTCAACAGGCCTTTTGGGAACGGCATACCGGTTCTCAGCAGGTGTGGTGAGGCGTCACCCGAACCACATTGCAATGAAACGTTGAGCTTGCCTTCCTGGTCAGTCTGCATAACGGTGCAATCCGTTGAAATAGTGTGTCTTCTCTACAAAGTTATCTCATCTTTCAGAATATTGCTACGCAAGGAAAGCATGGCAGACGTCACTGAGAACCGTGAGTGATGTCTAAAAAGGGTGATTTTTATACTATTTGCTTATTTAGTAATCAGTTTAAAGCGTGCTAAAAAATTAGTAAGCCGCACAAAAAAAGTGGCACCAATAATTCTTTCTTTTCACATTCTGGAAACTGACATTATGAAAACGGATTTTACCCAAGTGGTATTAAATGCGCTGGGCATGATTAACCAGACGCGCACAGACGATCGTCAGATCCCACTATCCCCTGATACGTCCTTATACGGTCCTGGCGGGCATTTGGATTCGATGGACTTAGTAAGTTTGCTTGTCGATATCGAGGATGATCTGGCCGACAGCGGATTTGACGTGTCACTGAGCGATGACAAAGCCATGTCGCGAACCAACAGCCCTTTTCTCAATATCAACACGTTAGTGAAGTTTATTGAAGTGTCGGTTAATGAAAAGGACCCCTCATGGGCCGGGTAGTTGTTATAACCGGCGCCAGCCGTGGGCTGGGATTAGCGATGGTGGAGCACTTTTTAGCAATGGGCGACAGCGTGTTCGGCCTGTCCCGTGGCATGTCAGACCTGCAGCACCCCAATTACCGCCATCACGAAGTGGACGTGACCAATGAAGCCGCGATCGCGTGTTTTTTCCGGGAGTTGAAAGGGCAGGTCTCTCACTTAGATGTGCTGATTAACAATGCTGGTATCGCCAGCATGAATGCCTTTGCTATCACGCCTCCAGATACCAGTGAACGCATCTTTAACGTTAATGTGCATGGTACTGCAGTGTGCTGTCAGCGAGCGTTAAGTCTGCTTAAGCGCAGTGCGTCCCCCAGAATAATCAACTTCACTACGGTAGCTGTGCCTTTACTGCTTGAAGGTGAGGCGGTTTACGCCGCCAGCAAAAGTGCAGTAGAGACGCTAACCAAAATACTGGCGAAAGAATACGGTCATTTCGGCATTACCTGCAATGCGGTGGGGCCGTCACCTATCGCCACTGCACTTATTCAGTCTGTACCTAAAGACAAAATAGACCGGCTGATAAGACAACAAGCCGTTAAACGCATGGCAGAAGCCACTGATGTGCTTAACGTGGTGGATTTTTTCGCCAAACCGGAAAGTCATATGATCACAGGACAATTGCTTTACTTAGGAGGGGTGTCGCAATGATTGAGTTTTTCCTGGAAACCATGAAGAAATCGCCTGAACATGAGGCGGTGGTAGCAGATTCGCTGCGCATTACCTATGGAGAGCTGTTGCAGAAAATTGCCTCGCTAGAGGCATGGATAGCAAAAGAAAACATTCCTGCTGGTGCCGTAGTGTCGTTTAACGGCGATTATTCTGCCAGTGCGATTGCGCTATTTATGGCGCTGGCGAATAACCACAATATTGTGGTGCCGTTATCAAACGATTCGCGAGCACATTTTGAAGAATTTCGGGCAATTGCACAAACAGAGTACGATATCAGTCTGGAAGAGGGCGAATGTGTGGCCCAGCAAACCGGGCGTGTAGCCGATCATGAGCATTACCAGGCATTAAGGGATATTCAGCATCCGGGACTGGTACTGTTTTCATCCGGCAGTACCGGCAAGAGTAAAGGGATAGTGCAGGACCTGAGCCTGCTGATGAAAAAATTTAAAACGCCCCGAAAATCGTTACGCATGCTTATTTTTCTGCAGCTTGACCATATTGGGGGCGTAAACTCGCTGCTGTTCGCGCTGGCCAATAAAGGCACTGTGATTGTTGCTAATGACCGGTCACCGGAAAGCGTCTGCGAGGCAATACAAAATCATCGTGCGCAGGTGTTACCCACATCGCCAACTTTCCTGAATTTGTTGTTACTTAGCGGTATCCATTCCCGCTATGACCTCTCCAGTCTGAGCCTGATTACCTACGGCACTGAGCCGATGCAGCAAAGTACGCTGGCGCGTCTTAACGAGGTGTTCCCACACACCCATTTTCAACAAACCTACGGATTGTCTGAAGTGGGCATTCTGCGTTCGAAATCAAAAGATCCCGCATCGCTCTGGGTCAAGGTTGGTGGCCAGGAGTTCGATGTGAAGGTTGTTGACGGAACGCTGCGTATTCGCTCTGAATCCGCCATGCTAGGTTACCTTAATGCGCCCTCTCCGTTCGATGAAGACGGCTACATGGATACCGAAGATCTGGTGGAGCAACAGGGCGAGTGGATTCGGATCCTGGGGCGCAAAAGCGAAATCATTAATGTGGGGGGCGCGAAAGTTTTTCCTGCGGAAGTGGAAAGTACGCTGCTGGAAATGCATGAAGTGGAAGACGCGGTGGTGTATGGAGAGGCTCACCCGATAACCGGTAAAATTGTGGTGGCGAAAATTAAGCCCACAGAAACCATGACGCCGCGGGAAATGAAGTTACGGGTACGACAATTCTGCACAGATAAAATGAACAGTTATAAAGTGCCCAGTAAGATTTTGCTTACTGAGGATACAACCTACAACGAGCGATTCAAACGCATGCGGAGGGATGTAAAATGATTGAAGCAATTGCGGCAGAAAGAAAGCGTACCGTCAACATGCGCCAGATCGTGAAGAAAATGCTTATAGCGTTTAGCCAGCTCCTCGTCATGCCTTTAGCGTTGCCGTGTAAGCTTGAAGAATGGCTAAGTGATGGACGAGCAGAGACGGTATTTGGCTTCTCAACACAGTTGGTAGCCATGCTACCGGGCATGCCGGGAGCGTTTTTGCGCAAGGCCTTTTACTCACTGACGCTGACCTCCTGCTCGACCGAATGTCACATCGGCTTTGGTAGCCTGTTTGCACACCGTTCGTCGGTGGTTGAGCAACATGTCTATATAGGATCCTACTCCATCATCGGCTCAGCGCATATCGGCGAATATAGCCTGATAGGCAGCCGGGCAAGCATCATCAGCAGACAATCCCTGCACACTATGGGCAGCGATGGGCGCTGGACGTCCTACCGCAGTGACGCAGTGGTACCTACCACGATAGGCAAAAATGTCTGGGTAGGCGAGGGCTGCACCATCGCTGCAGATATAGGTGAAGGCAGTCAGATCAGCTCAGGCTCTGTGGTGACCTCAGATATCAAGCCAGGGATTTTAGTCGGTGGCAATCCGCCCCGGTTTATAAAAAATATTGATGTGCCAATTGCCAGCTAACTAAGGCTTTACACTATGTCAGTGCCGTACTCGCGACAAAATTTTATCGACTGGATGAAAACGATAGGGATGCTGCTTATCGTGGCGGGCCATGTGATTGGCGACCCTAATTCTGCATTCAACCAAATAGCGCAGCCTGCCTATACAAAGCAATTAGGCGTCGCGTTTTTCGTTTTTATTACCGGATGGGGGCTGGCGAATGTGCGCAGCCCGACGCTGTTTACTGTATACAGCCGGTTGTTTGGTATTTTCGCGTACGGCATTGTTTTTGCTTTATTTTTCAGCGTTCTGGCGTTGGTATTGAATGGCGGCTTAAAGCTGAGCAACTACTCGCCCTTTCTGTTAGGCGCCAATGTATTGTTTAACAATTTCCCCGCCAACCCCACCACCTGGTATATCGGTACGTATCTGCATCTGCTGGTGCTATGGTTTCTGGTTACCCGTCACCTCACCGTGAATCTCGTGACACTGGCGGTGGCCTTTGTGCTGGAAAATATAATCAGGATGACCCTGCTTAATGCAGAGGTCCCCTTTATCGCCTATATGCTCTTTCCAAACTGGCTGACCGTGTTCTTGTTAGGCCATTACCTCCATCAGCATACCGACAAACCGTCGTTATCACTTGCCGCCATCGTTGGCGGTAGCTGGCTGATCGTGGCGGCAGGCTGGAGTAGTGTTATGAACGGTCTTACGGTGGGTAACGGGTTTCCGTTTCGCTCGTTATTTGTGGAGGAACAGTGGGCGATCCCGCTACAGTCACTGCTTATTTCGGTCACTTACTTCATCAGCACCTGGCTGTTTTTTCAAATGGCGCGTTGCCTGCCTGAAAGTCGCATTGTGAAGTTTTTTGCCCGTAATACCATCATCATTTTTATTATCCACTTGCCAATTATCTTTGCTGTTCATCCTACTTACTATGCATGGTTAGATACCTTTGGCATACCCCCTGTGGTGCAGCGATTAAGCCTGATTGTTTTCATTTACTGGGGCTGTGCTATGGCATCCGAGTGGATAACCCGTGCTTTACAGCTGGAAAAGTGGCGTGACCCTTTGTGGAAAAAATTACAGCTTAAGTTAGTCAGAACCCGCCCGGCAGGTTAAGCGTTATGACAATGAGGTTGTTCTCAATGGGACGTGAGCATCGTAAGTGACTCAGATTACGAATGATTGCTTTGCGTAAAAACAGTATCCCGGTGAGCACACAGCGTCATACCGGTTATAGCACAGGCCACTATTCAACCCGGAGACTTCCCGCCTGACCACTCGAAACAGACAAAGCTGCAGTGTGTCACGCCAGCCGCATACGGGGCTGTGCCGAAGCTTATCCCAAGCGGTTCCCTGATGCACTTACCCGCTGCGTGAGTGGCCTACTGCCATTACACCCGGAATCCATTCACCAGAGATTGTGATGAGCTGGCCATGTCTGCCAGTTGTCGGGCAGCATCGCTGGCCTGGGTAGTGTCCTGCTCTATAGACTGTGACATTTGGGATATGCGGGTGACGTTTTCGCTGACACTGGCCGACGCTGCATTCTGTTCCTGGGTTGCTTGTGCAACAGCCTCCGCCATTACCTGCACCCGCTCGACGATAGTAGCCAGTTCCTGCATGGCATTGGACACATGGCTGACCATGTTGATTCCGTTACCCGCCACCGTGACGGCCTCTTTCATTTGCTCGACCGATGAGCGAGAAGACTGATTCATACGTTCAATAATCGCGGCAATTTTTTCTGTGCTGGACTGGGAACGTGTGGCTAAGGTTCTCACCTCATCCGCCACCACAGAAAAGCCACGACCGGCTTCACCAGCTCTGGCCGCCTCAATGGCAGCGTTTAGCGCCAGCAGATTAGTTTGTTCAGCAATACCGGTGATATCCTCCAGCAGCTGGGTAATATTCACTACCTCCTGTTGCAGGGTTTCGATAACTGCCTGAGACGCGGTGAGTTGTTTGACCAGCTGTTCAATGTTTTTTGCCGCCTCATGGGCAAGTGCCATATTTTCTCGCAGGTTGTCCCGCGCGGTAACCCCGTGATCCCGTGTTTCCACGGTGGAGCGGGCGACATCAGAAATGGAGTTAGACAGTTGCTGCACACAACTGACCACCTGCTGGGTTTCATCATGTTGCCGACTGACACTGTCATTACTGCTTCGCATAATGGTATTGAGTTGCCCGGCTGCGGCAGACAGGCTGGTGGCATCGTTTTTAATCTTGCCGACAATTGTTTGGATCTGCTCAATAAAGCTATTAAAAGGCCGGATGATATCGTTAATTTCCGGGATCCCTGACGGTGCCAGCCGGCGCGTCAGATCGCCGTCTCCCTGACTTAACGTCTCACAGGTATTGCCAAGTGCAGCCAACGGCTTGAGTACCATTTTGGTAAGCATGAGCGCCAGTATTGCCGCGAGAATCAATATGACCAGCGACTTAATGACCACCGATAGCAGCAGACGGTTCTTGAGTGCGACCGCTGGGGCCAGTGCTTCCGCAACGTCGATTTCTGCCAGCAGCGCATAGGTGTAGTTCCCTAATGTCACCGGGACATACGCTGAGAAAACCGACTCACCGCGATAGTCTTCAACCGTGGCAAACCCCTGCTCGCCCCGCAGAGCCCGATTGGCCGCACTACTCTCCACACGCTGGATACCGACTGACGTGCCGGCTTTGCGGATTTGTGGGGCGATATCTCTGGGGATAGCCTGCAGGTATTCCTCAGGCGCCTGCAGAAAAAAGCGGCTTTCTGTTACCAGCAGGTGATCTGGCGATACCAGGTACGTTTCCCCGGACTCTCCAAATCCGCGGGCCTCCCATTCACTATCGTGGGTCATAATTTGACTGATACGATCGATGGGTAACTGAAAAATAAGGATCCCGATCCGCTGCCCCTGGCTATTCACAATGGGAGAAGACAAAAAACCAGCCAGCGCATTATAGGACGGTAAATAGACCTGTAGCTTACTCATCGAGGCGTGTTCGGCATCCTGCTGCTGCATGGCTAAACGATACGCCTCACCAATGCCGGTATTGGCGTAAGGGCCGGTTTTCACACTGCTGCCGTAATCAAGCTCTTTGAAAACGCTGTACACGATGTTGCCTGTCGCAGGGTCGACGATAAAAATATCGTAATACCCAAAATCATAAAGAAAACGACGAATGTGCGGGTGAAACTGTGCGTGGGTAGTGCTATAGCGGGCACTGACAGCGGGCTGCAGTAAGCGATCCTTTTCACCCAGCCCGTGACTGGAACTGGCGATATAATCATACTGAAGGGCCTGTGCCACAGGGGGCAGTTTATTGAGTAGCGACAGTGGCGCATTAAAGGCTTCGCCATTACGCGTTCTGAATGCCTGATTAAAGTCGTTAGAGTAGTAGGATGCAAGTGCTTGTTTTTGAGACGTGGTTAGCGGCGCCCGTTCACTTTTATAGCTATTGTATGCAGAGACAAACTCCTGAGCAGCGCTGACAATAAGCGGCGAGTCGGAATAATTACTGATTTGGGCCTGACTAAACTGGATGTATTGAGAAATGGCTTGCTGAGCCTGAATACTTTGCTGCGTGAGTTTTTCCCTCGCGGCGTTTTCCAGTGCGGTATTGGAGGATGTCACCGAGACGTACACGAAGACAGAGGCCAGAGTTAATATCGATATTCCCACCAGCGCCATAATAGACAATAACAGCCGTGTTCTTAATTTCATCTGGTTACTCCCTCAACCTTTCCAACGGGGAAACGCTTCAATTGAATCAATTTAGTACATAATGCTGAAGTCTTCCTTAGTTTCTGTAGTAAATGCCTGCTTGATGCAACGTGACAACGTTAGAAATGTAGATAAATGTTTACGCCATTATACTTAAGTATGGCGTCAGTTATATTTCTGAGTGATCCGAGGGTTAAGCTCCAGCCTGGCCCACTAAAGCTCGCGACCAGCACCTGCGTTGGTGGCGCGTAAGTTGAGCAGCGTTCCCAAAATGGCAAACAGCAGACCCGTTTGTAAGTAGGGCAGGTGAGCGTCCGCCTGCGGGGATACGATAAACGTGTATAAGGCCTGCAGCATAAAAATGCCGGTTGCCAGGTGAAAGGCAATGCGGGTGAATCTGTGTGACATACCTGTTCCTGATGACGGGGCTAGCCGCCTTTAATTTAGCGTTTGAGTTGAACTTAACGGACAACAGAAATACAGGAAACTGGTCTTAAAGACGGTTTTAAGAAAACTTCTTCGTCCACTCACAGCACGAAATCATACGCGAGTGCAAACAGCTGACAGTGCTGCCTCCTGGGCAGGCTGTAACCCGGTAATACGGCGCGTTCATCGCCCATATTCGCCCGTTTACCGGTAACAATACCCCGGTGGGTACACTGGGAATTGCCCCGGCGCAAACCTGCTACGGCGCTCAAAAGGCAGGGCCTGTTATCACTGTGCATTGTAAAAAACTTACCATGTAGTCAACTGGTTGGTGCAGTTGACTCTAGTGGTTTACCCCTATGGTGGATGGCGATTTTTTATTCGAAGCTGAACCGGTTCCGCTATCCCGGTGACATCAGGTTGCGATTATCTGACGCCGATAGCCTTTAAATCAAAGGATCGAATAATGAAAAAAAGAAACCTCGTATATGCGGCACTGGCTGCTGCATTACCCTTCATGGCAAGTTCATCCGCTGTACACGCTCCGCTGGACACGTCATCTCATCGCATTGCTGAAATCAACCTTAATGACAGTTATGTGAAAACACCGGCCAGTGCGGAGCTGTCCACTGCACTTGCGCAGTTGCAGGCCGCGTTTCCTAATGCAACATCGCGCACTACCAATGGCAACTTAGACACTATCTTTGGGATTGCAGTTGATGTTGCAGGAAGCTCCCCCGAACTTATGGGGCTGGACTTTATCAGCAGACATACCGCCTTACTGGGCGGTTTAACCACAGAAAATCTGGCATTTAACCCGTTTCGTAGCAAAGCTGCGTTAGGGGGACATCTAGTACGCTTCGACCAGACCGTAGATGGCGTCAAAGTTAAGGATCGTGGTTTAGGGTTGCTGATTGATAAGTCTGGCGTGGTACGCGCGGTATTTGCAGATACCGTAACTAACCCGACGGTGAGTAACAACAGTGTTCTGAGTGCAGAGGCCGCAGTGGGTGTAGCCACAGCTGACCTGCTTAAATTCAAACGCACGTTACCTGTTGAAGCCCTTGATGTACTAACACCGGCCTTCTCGCAAATTGAGAAAAGCCTGGGAGTTTTTGCCAAGCCGGTGCCACAACAGGTGGTAGTGCAGGACGGCGATACGCTGCGTCAGGCCTGGCGGTTCTTCTACTATTCAACGAACCCGTTTGGCGTATTTGAATATGTCGTTGACGCTCAGAGCGGTGAAGTACTTGCCCGCAATGATCAGGTCAGAACATTGTTACCGGGGGATGGTGAAACGCAGGTGACCCAAACGGGCGCGCTGCAACAAACCGCAGACTACTTCCCGACATTTCCTCCCATTACCGACTCGATGCAGCGTGAGTGTTTAATTGAGGATGAGGCGGGTGGCTACACCGGCAAGCCCAAGGGCATGGAACGTATTAATCTGCGTAAGTTTGATGATTCTAATCTCACCACGGGAGCAGAAGGTTTACTTACCGGTAAGCATGCGGTTATCGAAAGCGCGCTGGCGACCAAAGGGCCGTTCCCGCAGGCAGCTACAGGAACTTATCACTTTAGCGAAGACGCCGGAATAGAAGCGCGGCCAAAAGAAAACGATCACGTTACGCCGTCCCCGGCCCATCATATTGACGGCATTAGTCAGTTTATCTACATCACGACCTTACTGGAGTATCTGGATTACCTGCATAAAGAAGGTGACAGTGTGCACAGCCGGGGGGTGGGCGATGGGTCGTTCCCCAACAGCTATCCTAATGAAGCCGTACCACTGACAGGCGTAGTGCATATTCCGAATGTACTGGATCCCCCTGAGGACCCTGCTGACCCGGACTTCATGGCTAAGTTACTGGGCCTGGACAATGCCTTTGCCGTGCCGCTATCTCAGGAAATTGCCGGTGAGGAAGTGGTGGTAAATCCGACCGCCTACGGTCATGGTTTCCTGTTTAACAACCTGGCCATGGACTTCTCGGTGCCAATTCACGAGGGCACGCATGCGACCATTACACCAATAGCCGGATTTGAAGGCGGGCCGGAAGGCGGCGCGCTGAATGAGGGGCAGGCTGATCTATGGGCCTATACCGTGGGTGAAACGCCGGATCTGGGAACGTATCCGGTTAACTCCTGCGATCTGCGCGCATTCCTGAGCGACAACGGGGTCGACCCGGACTCCTTTGAGTTTATTCGGTCGGCGCAAAGTCAGATCCGGTACTCTCAACTTGGTACCCGGGATAATGCGTTTGAAGTACACCGGGATGGCGAGATTTATGCCGGTGCCATGTGGGATTTACGTGAGCTGATGCTGGCATTGCTGCCTGACGACGCCTTTAAGCGACCCGACTCGGTTACGGGTGAGGCCACGCAGGACATCAGTTTGGGTAAAGAAACCTGGGAGCGCATCTTCTTAGGCTCGATGTATGTGCTTGGTGTGACTGCACCTGATACCTTCGTAAAAGCCAGAGACGCGGTATTAATTGCAGATGCCGCCCTTTATCCCAGCGATGCACTGGATTTGACCGCTCCGGGCAGACATCACGCCCTGATTGAACGTGTGTTTGCGGCCCGTGAAATGGGGGCCAATGCGAAAGCGCCGGTAGGGGGACGCCAAACGGTCTCCACGGCGGTGAGTGAATTCACTGCCAGTCAGGAAAAACCTGCTACGCCGGCCACTGTGGATGTGCACATTATTTCCGACGACGCGATTGAAGTGACCTGGGAGGCTGTGCCAGAGGCGGTTGCCTATCAGGTGTTGAAGCGTAAGAAGGGAACCAGTTCGCGCTTATTCACCGGTGTACCCACCAGAGAATACTATGAGGGTGACGTTACCTTTGATGGCTTCACACATGTAGAGTTTGTTGCCGGTGACACGGTATATGTTGATAAAGGTCAGGGCTTAGGCCGGGGCGCAGGACAAGGCATTGATTCCTTTGACTACGAATATGTCGTCAGAGCCATTGCGCCGGCCAGCAACCAGCAAATTGGCTTCTCAAATATGTCAGGCATTGCCTCAACCGGACTCGACGCCGTGGATGTGAGCGAGCAGGTCGATTATAAGATTGATAATGTGACCTATTCTGACGGCATCTTTGCCTTCGACCTGGCGCTGGTCAACACGGGTGACGAGCGAATTTACGGACCTGTTGAGTTCAACATTACCCGCATCAGTGAGCGTAGCGTTACCGTTCTGAATGCTGATAACGGGGGCACCGGCCAGCGCCGGGATACCGCCACCTTCAGGTTTGATCAGTCACTGGCCGTTGACGGCACATCCGGCACCCGCCACGTGCAACTGGCTAACCCAAATGGCAAGCTCTTTACCCTGCGTGCGCGTATCAATGGATACGAAGCCGGGGCGTCGTCGACGGG
>JBPEWW010000118.1:0-3512 GCA_052032275.1 Alteromonas sp.
TGATTGATACCTACCGCCTCAAACAGTTTCGCGCTGCGGTAGCTGGCCACCGTGCTGATGCCCATTTTCGACATGATCTTAAACAGGCCCTTGTTGATCCCCTTGCGGTAGTTCAGGGTGGCCTGCATGGCTGAGATATCCAGCTCGCCTTTTTCGCACAGCTGTTCAATGGTTTCATAAGCAAGAAACGGGTAAACAGCGGTGGCGCCCAGGCCGATGAGTACCGCGAAATGATGCGGGTCGCGGGCACTGGCGGTTTCTACCACAATGTTGGCGTCACAGCGCAGGGCTTTGTCTACCAGCCGTCGCTGCACCGCTCCCACGGCCATCGCGGCCGGTACCGTCAGACGGTTAGGTTTAATGTTGCGATCCGACAACACGACGAACGCTGCACGCTTCTGCTTCACCAGGTATTCCACCTCGTTACAGATGCGCTCAATGGCTTTCTTCAGCCCTTCTTCCTGAGTGTATTGCAGCTCAATCACTTCGGAATAATAGTTGTCCGGATTAAACTCCCGCAGCTGCTTCAGATCCGTGTACATCAGGATCGGGCTTTCGAACAAGACCCGGTCGGCGTACCCGGACGTCTCACTGAAGATGTTTTTCTCACGACCGATACAGGTGGCCAGCGACATCACGTGATTTTCCCGGAGCGGATCGATAGGCGGGTTGGTCACCTGGGCAAACTGCTGGCGAAAATAATCGTAAATTGTGCGCTGGCGGGATGACATGACGGCCATCGGGGTGTCGTCACCCATCGAGCCCACCGCTTCCTGACCATCTTTGGCCAGCACTTTTATAATTTGCTGAATTTCCTCATAACTGTAATTAAACAGTTTGTGGTACACCGCCATGGTGTCGTCGTTAAACACCCGCTGGCCAATCAGCGACGCGTCCATTTTTTCTATCGGCGTCAGCCGGCGAATATGTTTATCCAGCCATTCCTGATACGGATGGCGATCTTTCAGTTCGTCATCAATTTCGGTAGAACGCCAGATTTTGCCCGTGTAAGTATCCACTGCCAGCATCTCACCCGGGCCTACCCGGCCTTTTTCCACCACATCTTCGGGTTGGTAATCCCAGATACCGACTTCAGAAGCCAGCGTAATAAAGTTGTTTTTAGTGATGACATAGCGGGCCGGACGCAGGCCATTGCGGTCGAGGTTACAGGCGACGTGACGGCCATTGGTTAACACAATGCCGGCCGGGCCATCCCAGGGCTCCATATGCATGGAGTTATATTCATAGAACGCCCGCAGGCTATCATCCATGGTTTTATTATTCTGGTATGCCGGCGGTACCAGCAAGCGCATGGCCCGAAACAGGTCCATGCCGCCGGCAAGAAACAGCTCAAGCATGTTATCCAGTGACGACGAATCTGACCCGTGCGTGTTCACGAAGGGCGCAGCATCTTTGAGATCGGGGATAAGCGGGGTGGCAAACTTTGAAATACGCGCCAGCGACCAGTCACGGTTACCCTTGATGGTATTTATTTCACCGTTGTGAGCCAGGAACCGGAACGGCTGTGCCAGTTCCCACCGCGGCAGTGTATTGGTAGAAAAGCGCTGGTGGAATACGCAGATGGCACTCTGCATGCGCTCATCCGCCAAATCAGCATAAAAGGCTGGCAGATCTTTTGGCATGACCAGCCCTTTATAGATAGTTACCAGCCCGGACAAACAGGCGACATAAAAATCAGGATCGTCTTCCAGTCGCTTCTCAGCACGGCGGCGGACCATATACAGGCGGCGCTCAAGATCCCGTTTACGCCAGCCCGCAGGCGCATTCACAAACACCTGTTCAATTTGCGGCACGCCGGTCAGTGCCAGCTCACCCAGCACACTGTTATCCACCGGCACTTTACGCCAGCCCACCACGGCCAGCGTCTCTTTTTCGAGTTCTTCATTCAGCACGTTACGTGCTTTCTGCGCCAGGGTGTCCTCCTGACTCAGGAAAATCATACCGACGCCGTATTTTTTACTCAGCTTCCAGCCATTTTCCTGGGCGATGGCGTGGAAAAACGCATCGGGTTTCTGTAACAGCAGCCCGCAGCCGTCGCCGGTTTTGCCATCGGCGGCAATACCGCCGCGGTGTTCCATGCGGTCTAGCCCATGAATGGCGGTCTTAACCAACTCGTGACTGGCTTCTCCGTGAGTGTGGGCAATCAGGCCAAACCCACAGTTATCCCGGGAATCGTTGGGATTGTATAAACTCATCTCTTAACTCCTTCAACCTTTGACTGGGCAAGGTACGTGTTGCGTGTAGATGTGTCCTGGAGGCACATCACAACATTGTCAGACGTCTACTTGAGGCAGGGGTTTCCGGCATCCCGCGTCTTTGTTGTCGTTAATTATTCTTAGAGGATTCCAGTCGTGTACCGCATTTTTATGCATTATTGCGTTGCGGGTTGTACAAAATAACCAGATTGGAAAATAAAATCAAACGGTAATCCAGCTACAAAATGTTGCAATCATGTTAAATCACTAAAAAGGCTAGTAAAGTATGTGGTTGCGAAGCTGTGAGTGCGGTAATCATTTTGATTTCACCTTTGCTATCACAACAATTTTAGTGTATTTATCCTAATTTCTGAAACTTAGTTACAGTTTGGTTGTGAATAACTATTCAGTCAGCGTGCGCGGTTATGCTGGCGAGGCGTGGGCACCACGGGCGGGCAATTGGCTAGCCATCAACGTGGTAAACGTTGCAAGGCGTTTGCCTGGTAGACAAAGCCTGCTAGGATATTCGCCACGTTTATTTGTTGTTACCCCTATGCACTCAGATACCCCCAACGATTCATGGGCCATTCGTTTTGCCCAGTTTGTCCAGCGTTTCGGCACTATTAAGCTTAGCGTCTTGTTTGTAGTCCTGACACTGTTTTTTACACTGGGCGGTTCCTACGTCATTCGTGTCTCGATGGGCAGTCAGGTAGACCCTGATGATTTTATCAGCGCGGTGGTGCTCACCATGCTAAGTGCCCCCTGGGTTTTGTATTTCTTTAGTGAGCTGGTGAAGCAACTGGAAAATTCCCGGACTAACCTGAAAGAAGTGGTGAGCCAGCTGGAGCGTTTGCGGGAAGAAGATGTGTTTCTGAATCGCGAACTGCAAAGCAATATTCGCCAGCTTAATTATGAAATAGAGCAACGTAAGCATGCTCAGGAAGAACGCGAAGCGGTATTTAAGGATCTGGAAAAGGAGATCCAGGACAAATCGGAACAGGAAGAGCAGGCCCGCCGCTTATCTACCTTATTACGTTCAATCATTGATGCTTCACCGGATCTTATTTATTACCGCAACGAAGAAGGACGGTTCGCCGGCTGTAACCGGGTGGCGGAAATGATGACCGGTAAAACTGAGGAAGAGTTGCTGGGCCTGACACCGCATGACGTTTATGAAGAGGATCTGGCCCGACAGGTGGTGGAAAGTGATCAGGAAGTACTGGAAACCAATGCCAGTATTACTGATGAGTTGTGGCTCAGGTTTGCCGATGGCCGCCGTCGCTACTTCGAAATGCG
>JBPEWW010000119.1:0-3636 GCA_052032275.1 Alteromonas sp.
TGCAGTTTGATGACAAGGGGGGCCGGGCCACGTCGCAGAAACGTATCAAACGCGCATTTGGGGCGGTAGTGAAAAATCAGGAAACCGGTGTATTAGTACAGGTCGTGCGGGAAAATACGCCTGCCGCGCAGGCGGGATTGCAGGTAAACGACAGGTTGCTGGCGGCAGACGACTATGTGGTCACGGCACCTTTGCTACAACGACTGCTGGACGCCACGACCAGTAACACGCTTAAACTGCTGGTGCTCCGGGAAGGCCGGGTCGTCAGGCTAAACCTGCCCGTGACTGACGCAGACCAGAACGTCTGTCAGTTCACAGTCACCGACAGTGACAAGTTGCAGCGCTGGTTAACGACTACCAGCTAGTCGGTGTCAGGGGTACCGTGGACCACGGATTGCGGATCTAACCGCATGGTGCCCCAGTTGATCCGCCAGTCTAGGTGCGGGCCAGTGG
This sequence comes from Alteromonas sp., assembly GCA_052032275.1. Taxonomy (GTDB): domain Bacteria; phylum Pseudomonadota; class Gammaproteobacteria; order Enterobacterales; family Alteromonadaceae; genus Alteromonas. The sequence continues at coordinate 454 of JBPEWW010000119.1, forward strand.
CTCTGCCAGAGGCACCAATGGTCCCGAGAGCGCCGCCGCGGGGGATGGTTGCACCGACCTTTACGGCCATGGTGTCGAGATGTAAAAAAGTGGAAAACACCCCCATTCCATGGTCAAGAATAATGGTGTTGCCTGAGTAGTACAGGTTGTCAGCCAGCGTGACGATACCCGCTGCGGGCGCGACGACGGCAGTACCGGTTGGTCCCCCCACATCCACTCCGAAGTGAGGGCGCTTTGGCACGCCATTCAGCACCCGCTGACTACCATACACCCCGGTAATCGGACCTTTGGCAGGCCATCTGAACCTAGTGAATACGGCGTCATAATCGCGCTTACCGCTGCGGGCTTTTGCGACCTTGGTGCCGTCCTGACGAATGCGATCGAGCACGGCTTGTGGCGGCGTCACCATATTAGAGGCCAGACCATCAATTCGTTGAATATTGTAGTCACGCTCAGGCACCTGCAACTCCCGGGTGATAATCTGGCCCGATGGTGTTTCGACCCGCAGCAGGTGTGTAGCGGCCGCCTCACGGGCAAAACCAAACACAAACTTACCCTGCCCATTAACCATCAGCGGTTCACCGTTTAACAGCACCCGGCTGTCAGCAGGGACCTGACCACGGATCAGGCTGCCCTGACCCATTTTACCGTTGAGCGTGAGCAGGGACGCGGCCGGCGCTGGCTGCCCTGCCAGCACAGGAAGCCAGCATAACAGTGCCGCCGTCAGCACCAGCCGCTTCATGAGCCGCTCACCATGGCCCCTTTACCTACGCCCTCATACGCCATTACCTTATGGCGATGGCCAGGGTGTCGCCGCTGCTGTTCGTTGAGCAGAAACTGGGCCAGACATTCTACCGTGGAGTCCGTATCAATCACTTCACAACGCGCTTTAGGAACAAGAATTTCGAAGTAACCCTGGGAGGCTTCATACGCAAAGCACAGGTAATCAGCGGGGGTATCAACCTCACCCGCTATCTTCCGTTGCTGGTATTCAATGCGATCTTCGTCAGTGGCAATGTAGATATCCGCCCAGCGCTTAGCCCAGTAGGCCTGTCCTTCTTCACTTAATTCATCATCAATAAAAACGTCAATACGGGATCGGTGCCCGTGGGCAATACGCTGACAATTTCCATCATGTTTTTTCAGGCCATGGGTATAATGATAATACGGTGAGGTAATGATCTCGTTGCGCAGATGCAATTCAATGTTATCAACATTCTGTGGCAAGTGTGTGGCAATCACCTCACGCAGATATTCTCCCACGCTGGCCATAGTGACGCTATCGGAGTAAATAAAGGCATACGCTTCCGACGGACAGTACAACATCCATTGCTCACCATTTCCGCAAGTAAACTGGACCTCTACCTGCTCGCTGTCACTGTCGTGCAACACCACGGACCGGCCATGCTCCGCAGGCACCAGTAGCTTGTGATCGACATAATCGTCAATCAGACGTTTAAGGTTTTTTTTCACCTTACCGAAATCTTCGATCATGCTTTCGTCGTTCAGATCGCCGTCCAACACCACGTCCACAATCCAGCTTTCACCCACCATACCCCGTTTCGGACAAAGGTAGGAAAAATCCATTACAGTCAGGTCATTTACAAATAGTTGCATAACACTCTATATCAAAAATTCTTACCGCTATTATACGGCGAAAACGGCCGGGTTTCAGGCTTTTAATCCATACCCGACTGGCGCTTTAACTGATCACGTAAATTCGGCGGAATACCACGAATGGTCAGTGTGTCGGTGGCGGGGTCATAAAACACCCGATCGCCAACTAATTTACGCTCGAAGCTGACTGACACCCCGCCGCCCTGGCCGGTGAACTTTGCCAGTTGCCTGAGCGCAGCCGGATCGGGCTGAATTTCCTGCTCCAGTGGGGTCTCAAGGGTTTCTGTGAACCTGGCAAAGTCTGACTGACTACTCGCGTCGGCGGGTAACCGCCCGGACAGCTCTTTGACAGACAGCGACTCGCCACTGTCGATCTTTTCTTTAAAATAACTTTTCACTTCTTCACGATGCTGATGCTGCTCTTCAGCGTCCAGCGCCTCACTGGCCAGGTATGCGTCGACGGTCGAGATTAGCTGCTTATTTTGCTGCTTAACGTCTACCAGCTCCTCACACCCGATAAATTGCATGAAGAAATCAGACACTTTGCGCCCCATCCGGCCTTTAATAAAGCTGATATAACGTTGCTGTTCAGGCTGCACTGACCACTGGGTCAGGTCGATACGCACCGCGAGCTGCATCCGCGCCAGATCCAGATGTTCCCGTGACGCCAGCTCCAGCGCCTGGTTCACCTCCACATGGGAGCGGGTATTCAGCAACGCGACCATCAGATACTGAGTGGCCAGGTATTCGTACTGACAGAAAATTAAAAAGCCTGTTTCTACACTCCCGGTGTCTGCCAGCGCCTTGATGAGCCGTCTGGTTGCCACTTGTGAAAACTCATGAAAAGTCTGCTCCACGCCCTCCTCTCCGGACTGACGATGCTGCCAGTAACTCGTTAGCCCGGTGGCAAACTCGCTGACGTCGCTGCCATCACTTTCGCCCTCGGCGGCCGGCGCAGCAGCCACAAAGTGCCCTACCCCCTTGCCGGGTTTACTGTTAAAGCTATGATTAATCTGATGGGCAAGATGCTCAATTTCAGGGGTAACGGTTAAGCAGCTCTCACGGGGGATCGCTTCAATTTTTTCATCCTGATTAACGATCAGCCGGTGAACAACAAAGTGATGAATCAGTGCACTCATAAAGTATGTGGTGTCCTGTCGATGTTATGAAAATAAACTGGGGAATTGCGGGATTTTAGAATGAATGATTGTTATCACTCAAACAACGATTATAATCATTTTATTTGTAAAACCATTCTTTTTATTTAAGAAATCACGAAAAGAGGCGCACCCATGCCCCAACAAAGTCGCTACAGCAATGCCGAATTCGAAGCGCTCATGAACGAAATCATTCTCACTCTGGAAAAAAACCAGGCCGATCGTGACTTATCACTGATGGTGCTGGGCAATGTGGTCACCCACATTTTTAATTCCCAGGTCCCCGCCGAGCATCGCGAGAGCATGGTAAATCAATTTGCCGATGTCCTGAAGAAAAGTATCAAAGGGTAAACCCGACTATTATGATTTTAGCTGAATCACCCCGACGCCAGCGCGTAACCAAACTGGT
>JBPEWW010000012.1:0-2364 GCA_052032275.1 Alteromonas sp.
CCCAGCGCGGCCCCGTTTTTACGGCCTTCAATAATGTCATTGAAGCGATGGTCCGGGGCGCCGACAAAGCGATTATTACGTAAAATAATCTGCCCCTTATAGGCCGGGTTAGGGTGATTGCCGTATGCCAGAAACGCATTGGCCCCTTTCGGGTGGCCGTGTTCCCAGGTGTTCGCGGGTGGCGTGGGTTGATGGACGTGACAGTTTTCGACGGTGATCACGCCGGACTGCTTAAAATACAAAGCTGAGTCGTAATTAATCGGTTGCGCATCTTCAAGTTCATACGCCCTGCCATTCTTTATAATGTTTGGCTGGCGGCCCCATCCGGCAATATTGCACCCCTTGAACCAGATATGATGCGCATGCTCAGCATAGACACCATGAACCCGGGCGCCGCGGATCGTGATGTTTTCAAAGTAAATATAACTGTTATCGTCGATGTGGATGGCATAACGGTCTTGCTGAGTGACCGTGATAGGGGTGTCCGCGTCACCGACTATTTTTGCCCATGCGCCCGGCTTCCCTTCAATGCCCAGCGCGTCAACATCCAGTGTGCCGCCCTGATAAATATCGCGCAGGTGATGAATATTGTCCGGGTCTATGGGTGGCGTGTCTGGCCGGGTAGTGACAGTATGACTAAGCACGGCGGTTGCTGCATGGGGGCGTTGCAGTTCAATCTGAAAGTGATAGCGGGTGTCTGGCTGCAAATGCACCACAGGGCCGGTCAGTACCTGCTGTACAGGCTCCCACTCCAGCGCTCGGGCCTGACGCCACTCCGGCTCATCCTGCGCACGGAATTTTACCTTAGCCATGGTGTCCGGCGTCTGTCCATAAACGGATAATGCCACTGACTCAATAAGTGCTGTACTCGACACAATATCGGGCACATCTGCGGCATTATCCACGGTCATGCCCGCAACCCGGGCATAGCGCAGCAATGCGGCCTGATCGTAGCGATCATCACTCTGCAATTGTTGCAACAAAGCATACCTGTCCACAGGAAACAGGGCGAAGGCGGCCAGTATGGCCCATTTGGTGTCGTGGTTATTCGCATCCGCGATTGCACTGACTGCTCGGGAAAGTGGTTGCCCCTGATGCATATGTAGCAACAAGGTCGCAGCAACATCTCTTCGCTTGGCCGGCAAGGACGCAAATAAATGCTTAAAGGTATGCGAACTGGCCAGCTTGTGAATCTCGGCAGCAATTTTTTGTCGGGACGGGGCGGTCTCTGTATCGAGTTTGGCCAAAATTTGCATACCGGGCTGCTGGGCAAACGGTTGTTGTTCAGCCGTGGATTGCCGGGCATCCGCCGGTGCTGTGCAGATCAAGGCGGCCATCACTGCTATCTGCCAGATAATCGTTCGCATACCTTCCCCCAAGTCTGAAGCGTCACTGTGGGTTATCCGGGATCAGACGGAAAGCCTGGCCCCGCTCAACGCAAGGTGCTATGCAACAATGTTGCCAGCTAAGGCACCGGGCAGGGCGGGGAATGCGCTGGGTAGCAGGGTGAGACGCCAGCGGTCACGGTAAGCGCACTGTTGCCGGATAACGGGCGCCAGCGGTAGCTATAACGGCCTTGGCCAGGCTGCTATAAATTTGCCGTGTAGGACTAAGGCGCGCCAGCCCCAATTTTTGCCGCCCAGTGCAGCGAGGCGCGCGGTACCGTGTGTACAGACAGAGCTGGCAGGCTATGTAACAGCGGGTAGGCGCTGGAAGACGGCATCCGGCAATAATGGCACAGTGCATACAACAAAATCGTGCATCGTTCTAACGAGGCGTCACACTGAAAATACAGCGAACGCCCCTCAACTAACAGTTGTTTGAGCTCGGCCAGGTATTGCTCCAGATAGCTGCTATCCAGATCACCCGCAGCGGGACCCTGGCCTTCACCCAGCGGCATCCACGCCCAGGTTAAGCCAGCGGCTTCTGCCTGCCCGCGGTACTGCAGTGCATCTTCTTCGCGCTCACGTAGCATAACGACATGAGAAATGCCCAGCTCAGGAAGTGTCGCAATTAAGTGACTGTCCAGCGGCAGGCCCAAGGCTATCCGGCCAGACAGTAATGAAAGGGTATTAGTGTGAATTACAGAAATATCAGTGCCAGTTTCGGTCATACCACATAGTAATAAATTGAAAAGTAATGACAGCTACAGCCGCCAAGAACAAATAAGTGCCAGATGGCGTGAGTATATTTTACTTTCTTGGCCACGTAAAAAAAGACACCCACACTGAAAAACACACCGCCGGCGACCAACAGCCATAATCCCGCGCCGGGCAAGGCCAGGTACAAGGGGTAGATCACCCCCAGCGCAATCCACCCCATCAGCAGGTAGGTCATCACCGAAATACGCGGAAACCGGTGCTG
>JBPEWW010000120.1:0-21032 GCA_052032275.1 Alteromonas sp.
CGAATACCTACGTCGCCCAGATAACGCTGGATAAGCTCGGCCATTTTGGCCGCATTCGGGTTGTAGGCACGTTCTACCGGCATGGCCCAGATGGTCATGGTGAAGCCAGGCTCGATACCGGCATCATCAAGTAATTTACGTGCCAGTACCGGGTTATACGCGGTATCGTCGGCATCGCCCTGATACGCCCAGCTGGCTGCCGGAAGCAGGGTTTTTGCGCGACTGGCACTGCCAAAGTACACGGCCTCAAGCAGTGTATTCTTATCAATGGCGAAGGCCAGTGCCCGACGTACATCGGGGTTATCAAACGGCGGGCGCTGGGTATTAAAGGCCCAGAAGCCTATATTCAGGCCGGGTTTTTCTGCTAACAACAGGTTTTCCCGGTTGCGAATAATGTCCAGCTCGGTCTGCGCAGGGAATGCAATGGCGTCGCACTCGCCGGTGATCAGTTTAGCCAGCCGCAGTGAGCTTTTAGGAGTAATATCGTAAATCAGCCGGGCCGCGGAGGGCTGATTCTGCCAGTGATCATCGTGACGCTGGTAGCGAATAAAGTGATCTTTGCGGTAACTGGTAAATTTGTACGGTCCCGTGCCAATGGGATAGTGATCAATACGTTCCGGCGTGCCCATATTCTGCAGATGCTGGGCGTATTCAGCAGACAATATGATAGAAAAGTCGGTGGCCAGATTTGCCAGAAAGGAACTGTCCCGCCGGTGCAGAATAATTTCAATCCGGTAGCCGTTAACCCGGTTGACCGCGGCGATATTGTCGGCCAGTCCCAGGCTTTCAAAATAGGGGTAGCGGCCGCCAGAAACATCATGATAAGGATGCGAGGGCAACCGCCAGCGATTAATGCTGAACAGCACATCGTCGGCATTAAAGGATCGGCTGGGCGTAAAGTAGTCCGTGGTATGGAAGCTGACGCCCTTGCGTAACTGAAACGTGTACGTGAGGCCGTCTTCAGACACCTTCCAGCTACTGGCCAGACTCGGCACAATACGGCCACTGTCTGCGGCAAAATCCAGCAAGCGGCCATACAGCTGGTGGGAGGTGGCGTCGGCGGTAGTGCCCGACGTGTCCAGCTGGGGGTTAAAGTTCACCGGGTTACTTTCCGAGCAGTAAATAATACCGGATTCGTAAAACGGATCCTGGGGTTGTTTGGAACAGGCAACAATACACAGCGCAGTGGTTAGCATCACCACACAGCGTCTGACTCTACCTGGTTGCATGTTCAGGATCCCATTGATTCTGCAGAAGACTCTAACAGGTTATATTTCTTTAGATAGCCTCGCAACTGATGATAGGTCAGACAGAGCTTTTCAGCGGTTTTTTTCTGGTTGTACTGACTGTCTTTCAGCGCTTGCTTGAGGATGTCTATTTCGAATTCCTGGGACCGTTCCTTTAAGTCCAGCGGATAGCTCAACGAAGCTGGCGCGGGCGCAATCACCGGCTCATTGGCCGGCGCGGTATCGGTAGCCGGGGTGACAGGGCTGGCGGGAGAGGCGGTAATGCGGTCCTGGGTCTTGATACGACTGGTCGGCCGGAAAGGTGACTCAAACGGGTCGAGCAAGATTTCGTGAACCGGCAGATGCGGATTATTGGTGCGGTACACCGCCCGTTCCACCACATTTTTCAGTTCACGGATATTGCCTGGCCAGTCGTATTCCAGCAGGGTACGCTTCGCACGTTCCGTAAAGCCACTGAACAGCTCCATTTCCAGTTCCCGGGCCATATTAATGGCGAAGTGTTCCGCCATCAGCATAATGTCTTCGCGGCGTTCCCGCAGTGGCGGAATGGTGATGACATCAAATGCCAGCCGGTCCAGTAAATCCGCCCTGAATTCTCCGGCATCGGCCAGTGCCGGTAAATCCTCATTCGTAGCCGCAATCAGGCGGACATCGACTTTGAGCGATTTATTGCCACCCACCCGTTCAAATTCGCCGTACTCAATAACCCGCAACAGTTTTTCCTGGATGAGTCCGGAGGTATTGGCCAGCTCGTCAAGAAACAGGGTGCCGTTATGGGCCACCTCGAAGCGTCCCTCCCGACGTTTGGCAGCGCCGGTAAACGCGCCGGCTTCGTAGCCGAACAATTCACTTTCCAGCAGACTTTCGTTCAACGCGGCGCAATTCAGTTTCAGGTAATTCTGATCCCAGCGCTTAGACAGGTAATGCAGGCGGGCAGCAATCAGCTCCTTACCCGTCCCCCGTTCCCCGATAACCAGCACGGGCTTATCCAGTGGCGCAATTTGTGAAATTTGCTCCAGCACTTCCAGAAAGCTGTTGGCCTGGCCCAGCAAGTTATCCTGTTGGCGATAGCGACTCATTAGATCCCTCAAAAGTTAGTCATTTCGACCAAATTATAGTGTAGTTTAAAACTTCGCTTGATACGACTGTTATTTATACATAAAAAATTCTATGAATAACAGTAAGATAACAATTGATACTTATTGGCAAGCAAATTGAATAGTATGAGCAGGTTATGTATTTTGCATACTATTCTTAAAGCTAGAGGTAAAGATTATGGGTATCTTCTCGCGTTTCACCGATATCGTGAACTCCAACATAAATTCCTTGCTGGATAAGGCCGAAGATCCTGAAAAAATGGTACGCCTAATTATTCAGGAAATGGAGGATACACTGGTTGAGGTGCGTTCTGCATCCGCCAAAACGTTAGCCAACAAAAAAGAAATTACTGCGCAAATCAGTAAACATGAGTCTGACGCCAGTGACTGGGCGGCCAAAGCAGAGCTGGCGCTGAGCAAGGATCGTGACGATCTCGCACGTGCCGCGCTGCAGGAGAAAAAGAAGTGTGCCGAGGCGGCCGAAACGCTGTCACGGGAACTGACAATTGTCGACGAGCAAATCTCGAAGCTGCAGGATGAGATTGGTCAGTTGCAGGAAAAACTGGCGGATGCCAAGAACCGTCAGAAAGCAATTATCATGCGCCAGAAAACCGCCAGCTCGCGTCTGGAAGTCAAACGGACACTGGACAGCACCAAGGTTGATAATGCCATGGGGCGCTTTGAGCAGTACGAACGCAAGATAGATGATTTAGAGTCGCAGGTGGATGCGTATGACCTCGGTAAAAAATCGTTACACGATGAATTTGCCGAATTAGAAGCCGGTGATAAAATTGATGAAGAGCTTGCTGCTTTGAAGGCCAAGGTGAAAGGCGGCGATAAAAAGCCAGTGAAGGCAAAATCAGAAGAATAAGTTCACATTTGCGCATCAGGATGATGCGGAACATCACGTTACCGTCTTAGAGGAGGTATGGTTATGGAAGAGGGAATTGTAGCCTTAGTCACAGCACCACTGATTATATTCTTAATCTTTGTCGCGCCTATCTGGTTAATTCTGCATTACCGCAGTAAGAAACAGGTTAACCAGGGGCTGACGTCAGAGGAATATGCATCGCTGCAGGAACTGGCCGATAAAGCAGAAAAAATGTCTGACCGTATAAAAACGCTGGAAGCGATTTTAGACAGTGAGGCGCCGGAATGGAGGAATCGCGCATGACACCCCGCCGTCAATTATACCGGGATGCTGAGCACGCCCGTATTGCCGGAGTCTGCGCAGGCATTGCCAATTATTTTGGAATTGAACGCTGGTTAGTACGCATACTGGCCGTTACCGGGTTCTTTCTGCTGGCCGGCCCCTTTATGTTTGTCGCCTACATTGCGGGCTGGTTCATTCTGGATAAAAAGCCCAAAGGCGGTGAGCCGGTGGTTAACGTGGCGCCGAATGTGATTCACCACAGTGGTAAAGGCTGGCGTAACACTACCAAAGAGAGCGACAATGAGGATAAAGTCTCGGTAAAGACCAAGGTATGGCAAGCCGGCGAGCCACCGAAGAAAGCGTTTATGGATATCAGCAGACGGTTTAGCGAGGCCGAAAACCGCCTCCGGCATATGGAACGCTACGTGACCTCCCGCGAATTTCAGCTTAATCGTGAGATTAGTAAGCTGTAACGAAACGGATACACCTCCCGCAAAGGCAGCCCTGGGCTGCCTTTTCTATTTGTGGTGGGGCACCCGTGTGGCTAGGATGTAAATTAAGTGTTACGCAGCTTTTCCAAATGGAAAGTGCCGGGTATCTTCAGCACCGGTAATTTTTCATTAGACTAGCAGACACGCATTAAGCAACGTCGAAGGTTTTTCATGAGTAAAACGACGCAGTACAAGTCACGTGCATCTGACGAAAATGGCATCATCCACTGGAGTGATGAAGAAAACCAAATCTGGTCAGAATTATATGCACGTCAAATTGACCTGATTCAGGGCCGCGCCTGTCAGCAATACCTGGACGGGCTGGATTTGATCGGCTTGTCAGAAAATGCCATTCCCCAGCTGCCGGATATCAATAAAGTGCTGGCAGAAACCACCGGGTGGCAAACCGCTGAGGTGCCTGCACTGATCAACTTTACCGAATTCTTCCGGTTGCTGGCCAATAAGCAATTTCCGGTCGCCACGTTTATTCGTACCCGTGAAGAGTTTGATTATTTGCAGGAGCCGGATATTTTCCACGAAGTGTTCGGCCACTGTCCGCTGCTGACTAACCCGGCGTTTGCCCATTTTACGCATACCTACGGCAAACTGGGACTGGCGGCGAATAAAGAGGACCGGGTGTATCTTGCCCGTCTGTACTGGTTTACCGTTGAGTTTGGTCTGGTTAAAACCCAGCAGGGCCTGCGCATTTATGGTGGCGGGATTTTGTCTTCACCCGGTGAAACCGTCTATGCCCTTGAGTCAGATACGCCGGTACGTAAACCACTGACACCCATTGATGCGCTGCGCACTCCGTACCGTATTGATATTATGCAACCGCTGTATTACATTCTCGACGAGTTCGACGATCTGTTCTCGCTTGCCGAAATGGATATTATGGCGCTGGTGGAAAAAGCAAAAAAACTGGGCCTGTTTGAACCACTGTTCCCACCAAAAGAGAAAAAAGCCAGTTAATGGATGCCTGACAGGGCGCCTTCGCGCCCTGCCAAATTGAACCCTCATAGCCGCCGCACGTAATTATTCCGATAATTTTTTATTTCGCTGTTACATTTTTGTGATAAGCTGTAAAAATAACTTTACATAAGAAACGGCTATGCGCTTAGAAATCACCTGCCAGGATCGCCTGGGCATCACACAGGACGTGTTAGACATTCTGGTTACCCACGAAATTGACTTGCGTGGCATTGAAATTGACCCTACCGGGAAGATTTTCCTGAATTTTCCGAATATCGAGTTTGCTGACTTTCAGCACCTGATGCCGCAAATCCGGCGGATAGACGGCATTGATGATGTTAAAACCACCCCGTTTATGCCGGGGGAGCGTGAGAAGAACCAGCTCTCAGCCATTTTACGTACCTTGCCCGATCCGGTATTTTCCATCGATATCCGCGGCGCGGTGTTAATGTGTAACGAAGCCGTCACCAGCGGGCTGGAGATGGCCTTTACCGACGTCGCCGGGCTCGACATTGCCGACCTGGTAAAAGGCTTTAACTTCGTTCGCTGGATGGAGTCAAAAAATACCACGCACCAAACCGCAAAAGTGAAGTTTATTCAGCAGGATTATCTGGCTGATGTGTTACCGATTACCGTGCCTGATGGAGACAATAATCCTATTCTGGCCGGGGCGGTGGTTATCCTTAAGTCAGAGCTGCGGCTGGGCCAGCAGTTCAGCGCTTTCCACCAACCGGATACTGACAGCTTCGATCGTTTTGTTACTTCCTCAACGGCGATGCGCAAAACGGTAAAAGAGGCCAAGCAGGTAGCCGATCTGGATGCGCCCATTCTGATATTCGGCGAAACCGGTACCGGCAAGGAAATGATTGCCCGGGCGTGTCACCAGGCCAGCCGCAGAAGTAGCGGAGAATTTCTGGCCCTTAACTGTGCTTCGCTACCGGACAGCGTCGCGGAAACTGAATTATTTGGCTACGGCAACGGGGCCTTTAATCAGCCGGAAGGCAAAGCCGGCCTGCTGGAGCTGGCGAAGGGGGGCACCCTGCTGCTGGATGAAATTGCTGATATGTCCACCCAGTTACAGGCCAAGTTATTGCGCGTACTTGAAGACGGAGAGTTTCGTCGGGTAGGCGATAATCAGCCGGTGGAAGTGGATGTGCGGGTAATTTGTACCACCTGCCGCGATTTGGGGCAGATGGTGGAAGAGGGGCGGTTCCGTAAGGAACTGTACTACCGGTTAAATGTGCTGAGTCTGGTGATGCCTTCTTTGAAAGAGCGTCGCGCCGACATTGTGTTGTTAGCCGAGACGTTTATTCTTCAGCACAGCGGTAAGCTGGGCCGCCGGCCGGCGAAACTGAGTAAGTCCTGTGTGGAATATTTGCAGCAATATCCGTGGCCGGGCAATGTGCGCCAGTTACAGAACGCCTTGTACCGGGCGTTGTCACTGCTGGATGGGAATGAGATAACCAAGGAAGATATTCAGCTACCCAGTTGTGCGCCCAGTGTCACCTATATTGACGAGAACTTTGAAGGGACCTTGGATGAGGAAGTGAAGAAGTTCGAGAAAGATCTGTTACGCCGTTTATATCCCTCGTATCCAAGCACCCGTCAGCTGGCCAAAAAATTAGGGTTGAGCCACACGGCCATTGCCAACAAGCTGCGCGAATATGGCATCAACAAAGGGACTGTAAAGCTATAATTACGTTCTGTAACTGAGTGTTTACGCCTTGCCGCCCCGCGAGGCGTACGCTACCTACCTTCTAAATCCCCCGGGCTGTTGTCCACTTTTCTATACATTCCCTGACACCGCAAGTCCCAATCTTAACTTCTGCCAGGCCCTTCTCTCCATGTGAAATTTGTTGTCTATTATGCAAATAAATTGTTAACCAACAGGTGCAGATCATGACAACAACTGATTTTTCTTATAACCCTCTGGGTACGGACGGCTTTGAATTCGTTGAATATACCGCAGCAGACGAAAAAGGCATTAACGCGCTGAAGGAGCTCTTCTCAGCGCTGGGCTTTGCTGAAGTTGCGAAGCACAAATCCAAACGGGTCTGGCTGTATCGTCAGGGTGATATTAACTTTATCGTCAACGCTGAGCCTGCCTCACAGGCAGAAGAATTCGCCCGCCTGCGCGGCCCCAGTGTATGTGGTATGGCGTTTCGGGTGAAAGACGCGGGTAAGGCACTGGAGCATGCCCTTGAGAACGGTGCGAAGCAGTTCGTGGGCAATCTGGGGCCAATGGAGCTGAACATTCCGGCCGTCTATGGCATTGGCGAGAGCACCCTGTACTTTGTCGACCGTTATCAGGATGGCGGCATTTACGACATTGACTTTAAATTCTATGACAACTGGGAAGAGAAAGTCGCGCAAAGCAATGCCGGACTGGAAGTGCTCGACCATCTGACCCACAACGTCCGCCGCGGCAACATGGCGGTGTGGGCAGATTTTTACGAGCGGATCGGTAACTTCCGCGAAATCCGTTATTTCGACATTGAAGGTAAGCTGACCGGCCTGGTAAGTAAGGCCATGACGTCACCGTGTGGCAAAATTCGTATTCCTATTAACGAGTCGTCTGACGATAAATCGCAAATTGAAGAGTTTATCAAAGAGTACAACGGGGAAGGCATTCAGCACATTGCACTGTCTACCAGCGACATCTATCAGACTGTGCGCGACCTGAAAGCCCGCGGTATGAACTTTATGCACACCCCTGACACTTACTACGAGCAGGTCAACAACCGCGTAGAAGGTCACGGTGAAAACCTGGATGAGCTGCAGGAACTGAAGATCCTGATTGACGGCGCGCCGATGAAAGACGGTATCCTGCTGCAGATCTTTACCGACACAGTCATTGGACCGGTGTTCTTCGAAATTATCCAGCGCAAAGGTAACGAAGGCTTTGGTGAAGGTAACTTCAAGGCGCTGTTTGAGTCCATTGAAGAAGATCAAATCCGTCGTGGCGTCATTGACGAGAAGCAAAATGCGTAACTGGATTAAATTCCCGGCCGCGCAGGGAACCCACTCCCGGCAGGCCCACGCGGATTTTCCCGAAGAAGGTATATATGAACGTGAGCTGGGCCGAAGTGGCTTCTTCGGGCCAGCCACTCATATGCACCATAAACACGCACCGACCGGCTGGGTAGAGTGGGAAGGCGATTTACGACCACGTGCGTTTGATTTAAACCAGCTGGAAAGTCAGGGCACCGCCGTGGCAACCCCCAGCCCGTTTGATGCGCCAGTCATTCTACACAACGCCCATTGCCAGTATCGTTTATGGCAATGCAATGATGCCATGACCACGCTTGCCCGCAATGCGGATGGTGACGACTTGTTGTTCATCCATGAGGGGGAAGGCGAGCTGTTTTGTGACTATGGTCATTTGCACCTGGTGCAGGGCGACTATGTGGTGATCCCGCGCTCCACGCTGTGGCGCCTGGAGCCATCGTCTGCCATGCAAATCCTGATGATTGAGGCCACCAATGACAGCTACCAGCTGCCCGACAAGGGGATGCTGGGCGGGCATGCTATCTTCGATCCTGCGGTGCTGGATACGCCGCAAATCAACGACGCCTTCCTGGCGCAACAGGATGAAAATACCTGGCAGGTGGAAGTCAAACGTCACCAGACACGCTCGCGGATCACCTATCCCTTCAATCCACTCGACGCGATTGGCTGGCATGGCGACCTGAGTGTGGTGCGGCTGAACTGGCGGGATATTCGCCCGTTGATGAGCCACCGTTATCATCTGCCGCCGTCGGCACACACCACGTTTGTGGCCGCCCGGTTTGTTGTGTGCACGTTCGTGCCCCGGCCCATTGAAAGTGATCCCGGCGCGTTAAAAGTGCCGTTTTATCACAACAATGATGACTACGACGAAGTGCTGTTCTATCACGAAGGTGATTTTTTCAGCCGCGACAATATCGAAAAGGGGATGGTGACCTTTCACCCTGCCGGGTTTACTCACGGCCCCCACCCGAAAGCATTTGCTGCCGGCCGCGCGCACAAGAAAACCTTCACCGATGAAGTGGCGGTGATGCTGGATACCCGCGATGCCCTGACTTTCACCGAGGCAGCCGGGCGGGTTGAAAACCCTGAGTATGTGTATAGCTGGCGCTCAAAAGACAACGATAAGGACTGATTTATGAAGTTTGCAACCTATAAGAACGACACCCGTGACGGCCAACTGATGCTGGTATCCCGGGATCTGACCCGGGCCTGCAAAGTGGCTGACATTGCCCCGACGCTGCAGTTCGCGCTGGATAACTGGAAAGCGGTTGCGCCGCAACTGGAAACCCGTTATCAGGATTTGAACGACAATGTGGGTGACAGTGAGCCGTTTCAGGAATCGCGTTGCGAATCACCCTTGCCCCGTGCCTATCAGTGGGCAGACGGCAGTGCCTATGTGAATCATGTAGAGCTGGTGCGTAAAGCCCGTGGCGCGGAAATGCCAGAGAGCTTCTGGACCGATCCATTGATGTACCAGGGCGGCTCTGACGATTTTATTGGCCCCAAAGACGATGTGATCCTGCCCAGTGATGACTGGGGCATTGATTTTGAAGGTGAAGTTGCGGTGGTGACTGACGACGTGCCGATGGCATGCACACCAGCACAGGCTGCAGAGCGCATTCGTCTTATCATGCTGGTCAACGATGTGTCGCTGCGCGGTCTGATCCCTGGTGAACTGGCCAAAGGCTTTGGTTTTTTCCAGTCCAAACCGGCCTCCAGCTTTTCACCGGTAGCGGTAACTCCGGATGAGCTGGGTGACGCGTGGCGCGATAACAAGGTGCATTTACCGCTGCGCTCAACTTACAACGGTGAATTGTTCGGTAAGCCTGAAGCCGGGGAAGACATGACCTTTGACTTTGGCCAGCTGGTGGCCCATGCCGCGAAGTCACGCAACCTGGGCGCAGGCGCTATCGTCGGTTCAGGCACAGTGTCAAACAAACAGGGCACCGAGCACGGCTCCGCCATCAGCGAAGGCGGTGTGGGGTATTCCTGTATTGCGGAAGTGCGCATGATCGAAACCATTCGTGACGGCAAACCGAGCACGCCATTTATGCAGTTTGGTGATCGCATCCGCATTGAAATGAATGACCCGCAGGGGAATTCCATTTTCGGCACCATTGACCAACAGGTAAAGCCTCTTAACTGAGGCGGTGTCGCTGGCTGAGTGAACAAGGTAGTGAATTATGAGCCTTAAATTGTATAGTTACTGGCGTTCTACGGCATCTTACCGGGTGCGGATAGCCCTGAATCTCAAGCAGCTGGATTACGAGATCGTGCCGGTTCATCTGGTCAAAGAGGGCGGGGAGCAACACCTGCCTGATTATCAGCAGCTGAACCCGGCGCGGCTTCTGCCCACGCTGGTGGATGACGACGAAGACATTATTCTCAATCAGTCGCTGAGTATTATTACGTATCTGGACGAGCGCTATCCTCAGCCTGCCCCCCTGTTGCCGGCCCATGCTGTGGAGAAAGCCCGGGTCACCGCCCTGGCGCAGGACATCGCCTGTGATATTCAGCCGTTGGGTAATTTGCGGGTACTGAATGCCCTGAAATCCCGGTTTTCGGCCTCGCAGGATGATGTGGCGCAGTGGGCCGCGCACTGGATTGAGCGCGGGTTTGAAGGAATTGAGCAGCGCCTGCAGACACAGGCAGGTAAATACTGTTTTGACTTCGACGTGACCCTGGCCGACATCTGTCTGGTACCGCAGGTATATAATGCGAAGCGCTTTGGCGTGGATATGAGTCAGTATCCCCTAATCAGTAAAATCGCTGATAACTGTAACCGGCTGCCAGCCTTCGAGCGGGCACTGCCGGAAAATCAGCCCGACGCGCAGTAAAACACAAAGGCCGCTTTCATCGCGGCCTTTTTTTTGGGTTAAATTGTTCGCCTCGACCTTACTGACTCTTAATGGGCAGTTCTGTGGTGTTCTTCACCTGCTTGAGTGCAAACGTTGAGCTTATGTGATCGACTAACGGCAAGTGTGTGAGCTTGTGTTTCAGTAAGTATTCATACTCTTCAATGCTCTCTACAATGACCTTCAGCAGGTAATCTTTCTCACCGCTGGTGGTATGACACTCAACAATCTCATCAATAGACTGCACGGCTGTTTCAAAGTCGGTCAGCGAGTCGCCATCGTGATTTTTCAACGTCACGTAAATAAACACCGACACGCCCAGGTTCAGTTTTTTACTGTTCAGCAAGGTGACTTTTCTAAGAATAATACCGTCCGCTTCCATACGTTTTACCCGCCGCCAACACGGGGTATGAGACAGGCCGACCTGCTGGCTGAGGTCAGCCATAGAGACGGTGGCGTCCTGCTGCAACACGCGCAGTATCTCGCGATCAAATTTATCCAGTTTCATTAACGACAATCCCACAGTGGTTATGATAGTTATTATATAATGAAAATGATTCTAGGATACACATCCTAGCTTAATGTGGTTCATAAAAACCCCATTTCAGTTTGTAAATTCCATTAACAAAGTTCGCAACGCATGTCCTCCGGTTGATCGGCTATCATAGTGCAAAATTGATCAACCATTGAGTGACTATGTCTGTATTCGACCATCCTGAGTTTGATAACCACGAACACGTGGCGTTTTATCATGATGATGAGGCCGGCCTGAGTGCCATTATCGCGGTACACAATACCAACCTGGGGCCTGCGCTGGGTGGTTGTCGCATGTGGCCATACATCAACAGTTCAGAAGCCCTGACGGACGTGCTCCGCTTATCAAAAGGCATGACCTATAAAGCGGCGATGGCGAACCTCGAGCTAGGCGGCGGCAAGTCTGTAATAATCGGTGACCCGCGTAAAGCCAAAACGCCGGAAATGATGCGCGCAATGGGACGCTTTGTCGATTCTTTGGGCGGCAAATACTTTACAGCCGAAGATTCCGGGATTGCGGTGAGCGACCTGGCCACCATGGCAGAAGAATCTGATTACATTGCCGGGGTAAAAGCGCATTATCACTATAATGGCGAAGAGGCCGACGGCAACCCGGCACCGTCAACCGCCTACGGGGTATTCGTAGGTGTGCGTGCCAGTGTGGAATACGCCCTGAAGTCTGATTTGAAAGGCGTTAAAGTGGCCATTCAGGGCATGGGCCACGTAGGGTATCGTCTGGCAAAACACCTGCATGAAGCCGGTGCACAATTGTTCGTTACCGACATTTATCCGGAAGGCGTGGAGAAGGCCGTCGCGGAGCTGGGGGCCACTGCAGTGGCACCGGAAGAAATTTACAGCCTGGATGTGGATGTCATTGCACCCTGTGCAATGGGCGCCTCAATTAACGATGAAACCCTGCCGGCGATCAAGGCCAGGGTCATTGCCGGCGCGGCCAATAATCAGCTGGCCCGGGAAGAGATGGGTGAGCTGCTGCGCGAGCGCGGTATTTTGTACGCGCCAGACTATGTGATTAATGCTGGTGGCGTGATTGATATCTTCCATCAGCGTAAAGAAAGCTCCTCCAATGAAGCGATGCGCGAACATATCGAGCAAATCGGCACCACCCTGAAAGCAATCTACGCCCGTGCTGAGGAAGAAGCCACAGCGACGAACCGCATTGCGAACACCATGGCCGAAGAACGATTTACGGCAAAGGGTTGATTGTTGCCAGTCAAATCGTCATAATGCGCCGCTCAGTTCGACGAGGCAGCCGCCCGACGAACTGAGTAAAGTTCTATGGTGGGCCCTTGGTCCTCCCGCAATGATACTTTGTGAATCCGGTCAGGCCTGGAAGGGAGCAGCCGCAGCAAACGACTCATGTGCCGGGATGTGGCTGGGGGCCTGCCACCCAAATTCCCTCTGTATTAAGCTTCCTGACGTTGCCTGTCTTCAGCCTGATCTAAAAACCTGATGGCTTTGTCTACCGCATAATCCACATTCATTTTCATTTGCTGACGTTCGCTTTGTGGCAAATAAAATGCCATATCAACTTCATAGCGGATGTAGCGGGGAGGCACCTGATTCAGCGCAAGGCAACATAAGTCTGCCAGATAATCTGCACTCTTGGTTTTATCCAGCCCAAGTTCGGTGAGCCGCTGTAAGACCAGGTGTTCGTAATAATTATGGATATCATCGTCCAGCTTCATTTTGCATTCCCTTTACACGGTTTCTTTATACCTTATAGCGGGTTCTCTGTTGATGTCGAGTTGTGAGTGTTAAGATTTCACACATAATTGACAATCAGACCCACGGCGGTTGCCGGCTAACCGGACCACCCGTACACGCGGCGTGACGCTGCAACCGGTCTGCGTATACCTACAAGAGAACAACATGAAGCGTAATACCACCCCTGTTTATTATGGCGATTATTTACAACTGGATAAATTGCTTGGTGCGCAGTCACTGCAAAGTGCGAAATACGGCGAACCTGCGCATGACGAGATGTTATTCATTATCGTTCACCAGGTGTATGAACTCTGGTTCAAGCAGGTGCTGCATGAACTGAACGCCGTCATTGATACCTTCATTCCTGATCAGGTCAAAGACCAACAGCTTATCGGGGTCGTGCACCGGCTCAATCGTATCATTCAAATCCAGCAACTGATGAATGATCAGATAAGCGTGATGGAAACCATGACACCGCAGCAGTTTCTGTCATTTCGCGACTTACTGGTACCGGCGTCGGGCTTCCAGAGTATTCAGTTTAAGCGTCTGGAAATTTCGCTTGGCCTGAAACGGGAATACCGCATCGATTTTGATAAGCAGAGCTTTTATAACCGCCTGTCTGATGACGACAGAAGTTTGCTGGAAGCACTGGAAGAAAAGCCCAGCCTGTTTGAGCTGATCGAACGCTGGCTGGCGCGCCTGCCACTGTTAAAAATGGACAACTTTGATTTCTGGCAGCACTATCAGAATGCGACTGATAAATTGCTGAACCAGGACAAACAGACCATTGAAACCAACGCCACCCTGTCTGACAAAGAAAAGCAGCAGGAACTCAAAGACTGGCAGTCCACCCGTGAAAACTTCAATGCCCTGTTTAATACTGAGCGCTATGATGCGCTTCAGTCAGAAGGAAAGTTTCGCCTGAACCAAAAGGCGATGTTATCGGCCCTGTTTATCAAACAGTACTCCGAAGAGCCCATATTCAATCTGCCATTTCAGGTGATCACTGCGTTAACCGAAATTGACGAAAAGCTCACCATCTGGCGTTATCGTCACGCCATGATGGTGCAACGTATGCTGGGCACGAAGATTGGTACAGGTGGTTCTTCTGGGCACCAGTATCTGAAGAAGACCACCGAGTCTAACCGCATATTTTCAGACTTTTTTAATATGGCTACCTTTTTATTACCCAAAGACATGTTGCCGCCGCTACCTGACGAAATTTCCCGTTATCTGGGGTTTTATCTCAGCGCCAACAAGGCTGAATAATAATTAAGCATGGGTGACATATAAAAGCGGCGTAAGCCGCTTTTTTTATGTTTGTTGATAATATGAGCACGCAATATTGAAGCGTTATTAAAATTACATTTTAGCATCGGTTGTGGAGCAGGGGCTTTTTAAAATCAGTAGTGGTTAATAAATAAACAATACGATGAGTGACTGAAAAATTTAATAAAAGCAATTTGTTACTGGTTTAGATTTTTCGAATATAGACTTTAGTTTAACTAAGGGCCTTATTCCTGCTGCGCTGGCAATATATAAAGTGTTTCAAATATTTCAAATATGTTTCATTTTATTTACAAGCGAAAGCGTTTGTTTCTATAAAAGCGCGATTTTAATGGTTTGACGAAAAGATTTTAATTTGATTAGTCTGAAATTGAGATAACTATCTCGCGATAATAATAAATCCTTTGTTGAAGGAATTTTGTCGCTAAGCAAATTAGCGAACCATGGAGAATAAATGATCAATTTCAAAAAGCGCACAGCCGTGCTCGCTGTTGCTTTGGGTTTAGGTATGGCGACGCCGGCACTGGCTGACGGCACGACCGGTTATATCCAGGGCAACGCAATTGAAGCAGACGGCGATAAAATAGCCGGCGCCACTATCACCGTTGAAAACGTTGACACCGGCCTCACCCGTACCGTGGAAACCAACGATAACGGCCTGTTCCGATTCCCGTTACTGCCGCCTGGTACTTACAACATTGTGGCTGAAAAAGACGGTTATCGTCGTAACCTGCAGGAAAACATTCGGGTAGGGATCAGCGGCAAAACCAACATCAACCTGGCCCTGTCCAGTATGGACGTGGAACGTATCGAAGTGACCGGTAGTTCAATCGCCATGGTTGATGTAACCAGTTCCAGTACCGGTATCGTGGTTGACCAGGTAACCCTTGAGAAGGTGCCGGTTCCCCGTAACCTAACCTCGGTGGCACTGCTGGCACCGGGCACCACCAAAGGGGATTCTGCGTTTGGTGATCTGCCGTCCATAGGGGGCGCATCGGTAGGCGAGAATGCCTATTTCGTAAACGGGCTTAACCTGACAAACTTCCGGACGGGAGTGGGTTCTTCAGAGCCGCCATTTGAAATGTATGAGACCTTCGAGGTGAAAACCGGCGGGTACTCTGCTGAGTTTGGCCGCGTAACCGGCGGCGTGATTAACGCCAAAACGAAAAGCGGAACCAATGAATTCCACTGGGGTGTGAATTACTACATCGAACCAGATGCGCTACGCGACGATCCGCCTAATAATGTGGTCGATGGGCTTTACCGGATTGATAACCGTCAGGACGAGGAAACCCTGTGGGATGCCAATATCTGGGCGAGCGGTGCCTTAATCGAAGATAAACTGTTTTACTATGTGCTGTTTAACCCCCGTGATCGCGAAGAAACAGACGCACTCCGTCAGACCCGCTCTGGCGATCAGCTGAGTCAGTTTATTCGTGAGGAGCAGGACGACGACGCGTTCTGGGGTACTAAGCTCGACTGGTATATCACGGAAAATAACATCCTCGAAGTCACGGCATTTTCGGATGAACAGTCTACGGTGATCACCCGTTACAATACCCTGGATGGCGAGCGCGCCAGCGAACCTACCAACGGGTTTGAAGACCAGGGCGGGTTAAACTATACGGTCAAGTATACCAGTATCATCAATGCTGACTTTTCGATTTCAGCCCAGTATGGCGTGAACGAGCAGGACCGTACCGTCCGCAGTGAACTGGATGCCAACCCGGCGGTGTATTTCCGCTATGACAGTTCCGGTGCCTTCGTACCGGCAACCACGTTTGCCAACTTTACCCGTGAACAGGGCAAAGATGAGCGCAAAGTGTATCGGGTGGATGCCGACTGGTATCTGGGCGATCACTCCATTCGCTTTGGGGTAGATTACGAAGAGCTGACCGCTGAGTCACTGACCACTAACTCAGGGGGCGCCTATTATCTGTACTACGTAGATGACAGCGACCCGAATGCTGAGGAAATCTACCAGGTACGCCACAGAACCTATGAAGTGGGTGGTACCTTTGAGTCAGAAAACTTTGCGTTTTATGTACAGGACCAGTGGCAGGCCACTGACAATCTGGTGATCAATGCAGGCATTCGTAACGATTCCTTTGAAAACTTCAATGCGAATGGCGATACCTTCGTTGACCTGTCTAATCAATGGGGGCTGCGTTTAGGTGCGGTATGGGATGTCATGGGCGACGGCGAGTCGAAAGCCTGGGCAAACTATGGTCGCTACTATCTGCCGGTCGCCGCCAACACTAACATCCGCCTGGCGGGTGCCGAAACCTATACCCAGGAATACTATGAGTTTGAAGGCTATGCCGACGCCGATCTGTTCATTCCCAACCTGACGGGTGCAGAAACCCGCCCACCGCAGGTCTTTGCCAATGGTGAAGCCGCATCACCGGCGGAAATTGTCGATCAGAACCTCGATTCCATGTATTCCGACGAATTTATCGCAGGCTACCAGTTCCAGCTCAGCGATGATTGGAGCATGGCTATCCAGGGGACGTATCGCGAGCTTTCTACCACCATTGAAGATGTGGCCATTGATGCCGCTGTTATCGCCTGGGCCGAAGAAAATGGCTATGGCGATGTGTCTGATATCTGGACGGGTTTCCACTCTTACGTGCTGACCAATCCGGGTACCGACATGCGCATAGCCACAACGGAATTGCCGGGCGCGGAAGGTGAAGAGATCTTTATGGATCTGTCTGCCGAAGACCTGGGCTACCCTGAGTCTATTCGCAAATATGCCGCGGTGGATGTGACCTTTGAGAAGGCCTGGGACGGCGTTTGGTTGCTGAACGCTGCCTATACCTGGTCGCACAGCTGGGGCAACAACGAAGGGTATGTGCGCTCTGATAACGGTCAGGATGATGCAGGGCTAACAACCTTATTCGACCAGCCAGGGTTACTGGATGGTGCCTATGGTGATCTGCCGAATGATCGTCGCCACCAGGTGAAGGTATTTGGTTCTTATGCCATTACCGAGCAGCTGAATATTGGTGCTAACCTGCAATGGCAGTCTGGCCGGCCAATTAACGCGTTTGGTTATCATCCAACGGATGTGTTTGCCCAGGCGTATGGCTCAGAGTCATTTTATGCCAACGGCGAACTACGTCCCCGTGGTTCGGGTGGCCGTACCTCGAGTTATTTCAACCTCGACCTGTCAGCGTCCTACACCATGGACGTGTTTGAAGACGGGACCCTACAGCTGCGCGCCGATGTCTTTAATGTGCTGGGCGGCGACGAAGTCACCGAGGTGTATGAAATATTCGACGATGAAGCCTCATTACCGGATGCACCTACCATGGACCCCAACTATGGTCGTCCTACCGCGTGGCAAACACCGCGTTACGTAAGATTAAGTGCATCTTTACGCTTTTAAACGCTAAATGAAAGAATATGCAGCGCAGCGCCTCTGCGCTGCATATATATCCATAAATCCCGCAAAAAAAGGTAGTAATGAGATGATGCGGAAAGTTACAGGAGTTAATGACAGGTAAAAAAAGTGCTGTTTGTAAGTTAATTTTTACAGGAGGTACTGGATTCAGGCAAAAAAAATTGAACTTTTGAAACTCCCTTCTCTGATCCCAGTTGACCCTCGTTGGTGGATGTGGTTATTATCAATCTCGAGGCTAAGACCTTACAAATAATAAGTCGTTCATAAAGCGATTTAAAAAACACACACTAAAGAGTTTAGTGGTCCAGGGAGACATTACATGTTTACAAACTCGAAACTGGCTAAGTCAGTCAAGCTGGCTTGCGCCTTTGGTGCTGCGTCTGCAGCCCTGACGACAACTCAGGTAGTCGCGCAAGAAGCAGGTGCTGACGAACCAGTAGAAAAAATCCAGGTTACTGGTTCACGTATCAAACGTACCGATATGGAATCTGCTAGCCCCATCAGCGTATTCACTTCAGCAGATATCGAAGCATCAGGTGTAACCACACTGGAAGATTTCGTACAGAACGTACCGGCCATCAACGGTGCGAAACTGGGTAGCTCAGTAAACAACGGTAACCGTGGTTTCGCTACAGCTTCACTGCGTGGTCTGGGTTCTGGTCGTACACTGGTACTGATCAACGGCCGTCGCTGGAGCTCTGGTGACCTGAACGCCATCCCCGTATCTATCATCGAGCGTGTTGAAATTGTACGTGACGGTGCGTCTACTGTTTACGGTTCTGACGCTATCGCGGGTGTAATCAACTTCATTACTAAGAAAGATTTCGAAGGTGTTGAACTGACTGCTCAGTACGACATCACTGACGAAGACGACGGTGAAACAACCAAGGTTGCATTCACTACCGGTACGTCTTCTGACAAAGGTAACGTTGTACTGTCGATGGAATACACTAACCGTAATTCTATCTGGCAGGGCGACCGTGACTTCTCTCGCTGCCCGCTGTTTGATAATGGCCCAGGCTCTGAGCCGTTCTGTGGTGGTTCAGGTACCATTCCACAGGGTCACGCATTCCCGGTTTCTGGCGGAAGCTTCGTAGTTGAGAACGGCGAAATTGTTCCTTTCTCTAACGCGCAACACGGCTATAACTACGCCGCTGCGAGCTACATGGTAACGCCTCAGGAAGTATTCAGTGCTAACGGTAGCGCGAACTACGAAATGCTGGACAACCTGTCAATTTTCACCGAGTTCGGCATGGCTAACCGTCAGTCAGAGCAGCTGATGGCACCAGTAGGTACGTTCTGGTTCCCGCTGGTTCCTGAGTCAAACCCAGGTGCGCAACAGTTCGGCGAAGACGTATACGTTGCCCGTCGTCTGGCTGAAACCGGTGGCCGTCGCTTTACTCAGGACGTTGCTGATTACCGTATGGTTGTAGGCTTCGAAGGTTACCTGTCAAATGACTGGACCTGGGATGTGTCTTACAACTACTCACGTTTCGTAGACACCCGTCTGGTATACGGTCAGGCCAACGAGCCGCGTTTCGACATCCTGCTGGATCCAGAGCTGTGTGCAGAAACTGCAGACTGCCCAGGAGTTTGGAACCCGTTTGAAGCTGGTACGCTGACAGACGAAATGATCGACTACGCAACGGTAACGCACTCACCTGTACTGCGTACTACTACCAAGCAATTCATGGCTAACCTACAGGGTGACCTGGGTAACCTGGAACTGCCAGGTGGTCGTATTATGTGGGCCGCCGGTGTTGAAAAACGCTGGGAAAGCCTGCTGAGTGAGCCAGACGGTGCGGCATCACTGGGTCAAATTTACGGTGTTGCGTCTGACCGTACTGAAGGTCAGTACGAAGTAGAAGAATTCTACTTAGAAGCCAACTTCCCAATCCTTGACGGCGCGCCTATGGCAGAGTCTCTGAACGTTACCGCTGCGGTACGTCGTTCAGACTTTGACTTCCTGGACGATGCCTCTACTAACACCAAGTTTGGTGTGGAGTGGGTACCGGTAGAAGACTTACTGGTTCGTGCTACCTGGGCGGAAGGTTTCCGTGCACCAAGCATCTCTGAGCTGTTCCTGCCAGAACAGGACACTAACCCGTCTTATGCGGATCCTTGTGTAAACTGGGGTACTGCGCAAACTGACGCGACTATCCGTGCAAACTGTCAGGCTGACGGCCTGCCAGAAGATTTCTCACTGTCTTCTAACCAGGCGAGTGCGAAATTCGGTGGTAACGAAAACCTGAAGCCTGAAGAATCAGAAAGCTTCACAGCGGGTATCGTATGGTCTCATGAGTCAAGCTTCACTATGGCGTTTGACTACTTTGATATCGAAATCGAGAACGGTATCGGTACTGCTGGTGTGAACAACATCGTAACTGGCTGTTATGCAAGTGAAGGCTTCTCAAGCCCACTGTGTGACCTGATCCGTGGTCCGGCTTACCAGGGCGATGCGCCTCACCCAACGTCACCTCGTCGTAACGTTATCGGTAACCCGTCTGGCGTACTGCTGACTAACGCTAACCTTGCCGTGTTCAAAACCTCGGGTGTTGACTTCGACTTCGGTTACGGAATGGAAGCTGCTGGCGGTGAGTTCAAGTTCAAGGTTAACGGTACCTGGCTGAACGAGTACAAGTACACGCCATTCGCAGGTGCGGATGAGATTGACATTGCCGGTACGTTTGCAACTGACCAATGGGAAGGTGCACTGGCAACGTTCAACGAGTGGAAAGTTAACGTAGGTATCAACTTCTTCGCAGATGACTATTCAGTAGCGTGGGAATCCCGCTGGATGTCTGAAACCGACGAGTTTGGCGGTAACCCTGAGCAGAACCTGTCTACGACAGCTGACGCTATCTGGTACCACGACCTGAGTGCTTCATACTACCTGGACAACTACACGTTCACCGCTGGTGTGCGTAACCTGTTGGATGAAGATCCACCGTACACAACTAACAACGGTGACATGAATACTATCAACTATTCATATGACACTGCTGGTCGCTACTTCTTCGCGCGAGTAACTGCTAAGTTCTAATCGCCGCAAAGAAATAAGCTAAAGATAAATCCCTCACTCCGGTGAGGGATTTTTTTTGCCTGTAGAAACAGGTAACAGCATTAACCTGAATGCAGTCACTCAGGCCAGGGGATAAGGTTGCGCCTGAGTGACGTCAACCGCTGGCGTGGATGCTGGAAGTCAGGGCATTTATCAGTGGGTAACAGGCGTCAGGGAGGGAAGGAGGGGATAACC
>JBPEWW010000121.1:0-8234 GCA_052032275.1 Alteromonas sp.
GGGTCTGCGAGAACGCGGCGTTGGTTTGCGGTTGCGGCGCGGTCATATTGAAAGGGCCGCGGGCATGGCGGTCGTGCAGCAAAAATATCAGTGCCTGTACCATGTCATCGATATGGATCCACGACATATACTGACTGCCGTCACCTACCTTGCCTCCCACCCCCAGCTTGAAGGGCAGTGCCATGCGCGGCAGTGCACCGCCGTCGGCAGACAGCACTACGCCGGTGCGCAGGGTACACACCCGGGTATGTTGCTGAGTCACGCCGGTGGCCAGACTTTCCCATTTTGCGCACACCTGATGGGTAAACTCATCGTGTACATCGGTGAACGACTCCGTGACTTTCCGGTCGCCCTGGCGGCCATAATAGCCGATGGCTGAGCCGGACAAAAAAACGTCAGGCGGCACCGTGCAGTCGTTAATTTTGCTTACCAGTTGTGCGGTGATGTCCCACCGGCTGTCGCAAATCCGCTGTTTTTGCGTGGATGTCCAGCGTTTATCGGCAATTGGCTCACCGGCCAGGTTAATGACTGCGTCAAACTTATTAAAATCATCAATGGCTGACAGCGCACCAACCAGTGCTACCCGATCAGGCAGGATGTCACCGGCTCGCGCAGGGTCGCGGGTCAGCACTGTGATCTCAGCCTCGGGCAGCGCAGCAATAAGGTGGCGGCCAATGAGGCCAGTACCGCCGGTGATTAATACCTGCATGGGAACTCCGTGACTATTTATTACACGATAAGGTGAGTGACACCGAGTCAGAGAACCTCAGCGCATGGGGCTTGTCGACCTCCGCTTCTGCATAGGTGACAGTTGGGTGTTCTGCCGCCACGGCTAATACATCCGCCGTCAGCTTTTCCAGCAGTGAGAAGCGGTTGTCTTCTACCAGCTTAATGATGGCCTTAGTGACTGTCTTATAATTAAGTGCATCATCCATGTTGTCTGAGTCGGTGGCCTGGGCCGCGTCGTAATGAATTTTTACGTTCACTACCACATCCTGCTTATTTTTGATTTCGTCTTCGTTAATGCCGATGTAGGTGCGCAGCCGCAGGTTTTTTATGCGAATGGTGGCCTGATTTAAGGTCATGATCTCTCTCGTGTTTGTAGTTGTTTGTTTCACGGGGTAAAGTGTCAGTCGTCACAGTCAGGAATGTAGCACAAAACTATGATGGAATTACGCTCTCCCACCGCGAAAGGCTTAATTGTTCTTGCGAGTCTCGTTGTTGTTCTCGCTGGCATCAAAGCCGCCAGCGCTATCATGGTGCCGTTTTTCTTATCAGTATTTATCGCGATTGCCTGTAGTCCGTTAATTAACTGGTCGTCGCGACGCGGCATTCCCCGCGCCATTTCGGTCACACTGGTTATACTGCTTATCGTCGTGTTCGGTTTCCTTCTGGCCGGGCTGGTCGGCCAGTCATTAACAGAATTTAAAGAAAATCTGCCCCAGTACCGTGAGCAGCTTGATTCAGAATTCACCTGGGTGGTGACGCAGCTCGCTGCGTACAACATCCACATCAACCGCGAACTGGTGACCGCACACTTTGATCCCGGCGTGGCCATGTCGGTGGCGACCAATTTTCTCAGTGGCATGGGCGGTGTACTGTCGAACATGTTTCTTATTTTGCTGACCGTTATTTTTATGCTGTTTGAGGCGGACAGTATTCCCCGCCGGCTGCACATAGCGCTGGCCGATCCACAAATGAAGATGCAGCATATTGACCGCTTCATCCGTTCGGTGAACAGTTATCTGGCCATTAAAACTGTGGTAAGCCTGGCGACCGGGCTCATTATTGGCATTTGGCTGTGGGTAATGGGTATCGACCATTTTATGTTGTGGGCGGTGCTGGCGTTCATGCTGAACTATATACCTAACATTGGTTCTATCATTGCCGCCGTGCCCGCGGTGCTGATTGGTTTCGTGCAGTTTGGCCCCGCCTCTGCCGGGCTGGTGGCGCTGGGATTTATGCTGGTCAATACCATTATGGGCAATATGGTGGAACCCCGGCTAATGGGGCGGGGTATGGGGCTGTCCACGCTGGTGGTGTTTCTGTCATTGATTTTCTGGGGCTGGTTGCTTGGCACCGTGGGCATGTTGTTGTCGGTGCCGCTTACCATGGTGGTGAAGATTGCACTGGAATCCCGGGAAGAAAGTAAATGGCTGGCAGTGCTGCTGTCCAGTGCCGGTGACGAAAAGCCGCCCGGCAAACTGGCCTGACCGGCCGTTACTGGGGAAACCGGATCTGAATGCGTGCGCCCCCCTGGGGCGCATCCTGTATAGATAACTGGCCTTCATAGATGGCCACCAGATCAGCGACCACCGCCATGCCAATGCCCTGACCCTCCTGATAGGCATCCAGCCGCTCGCCCCGCAGCAATAAACGTTGTTTCTGTGCTGGCGGGATCCCCGGGCCGTCATCATCAATCAGCAGGGTGAGCCAGTGACCTTCCCGCTTGAGCGT
This sequence comes from Alteromonas sp., assembly GCA_052032275.1. Taxonomy (GTDB): domain Bacteria; phylum Pseudomonadota; class Gammaproteobacteria; order Enterobacterales; family Alteromonadaceae; genus Alteromonas. The sequence continues at coordinate 2,458 of JBPEWW010000121.1, forward strand.
TACCCAGACGCCGGCCCGGGCCGCTTTACTGGCGTTGTCAATCAGGTTACCCAGCACTTCCATCAGGTCGGTCTGGTCCCCGGCGAACATCACGTCGTTATCTGCCTGCAAATGGTAACTGAGCTGTTTGTCACGGTGGACTTTCTGCATGGCATTGAACAGCTTGTTAACCAGCGGCGGGATAGCTATCGGCGTTTGCCAGCCCGACTTCCCGGCCGATGCACGCTTAAGCTGGCGCTGAATAAGCTGGTTCATCTGGCCTAGCGCCTCCTCGGCTTCGGCGGGCAGGGGACGGGCCCCCAGGGCGACTGCCAGGGGCGTTTTCAGGCTGTGCGCCAAATCGCCCAGGCTGTTTTTATAACGGGCGCGCTGCTCGGCTTCGGCCTGCAGCAGATGGTTGATGGAGCGTTTCAGGCTGTCAAATTCAGACGGGTAACTGGCCGCCAGCTGCCGCTGTTCACCGCGGGCAGTCAGGTGGATCTCGCTGATGAGCTTGCGTACCGGGGCCAGCACCACGTTGATGCCCACGACAATCAGCACCAGTAACCCCAGCGACAGCAGCAACATCCATTGCCACACCGTGTCCACAAACGCTTCCCGCTCGGCGTTAAATTCCTGCTTGTCGTTAAAAATATAAAACCGCACCGGTTCAAAGTCACTGGAGGCGGCAAACTCGGCAGAAAATGTGTAAGCGAAATACTGCTGGGCGTCGTCAAAGGACGCCCGGTAGTCGTCGGTGAACTGGACTTCGCCTACCGGGGGCGCGGGTGGTGGCGAGGTAATGGTGAAATTAAGCGCAGAGGCTGATTGCCAGACCACTTTATCGCGAAACGCGATCATCCCCACGTAGCCGGAGTCGGGCAGATTCAGCTGTTCTTCATAAAGCAGTTCAGGCATGTACGGAATGTCGCCGTCCAGCTCGAAGGCTGACACCAGTGCCAGGCTCATTAGCTTCAGTTCATTCAGCTTGGCCTGGGTAAGGCTGGTGGTATATGCCCGCTCCAGGGTCAGTACTGTGGCCGGAATAAACAGCCCCAGTGCAATGACTGCCACCAGCAAGCTGCGCAGGCGCAGTGACAGCCCCTTCATAAATTGCGGTTGATCCGGTAACCCCGTCCACGCAAAGTTTCAATGGGCTTCATACTGCCATCAGGGTCAATCTTTTTGCGCAGGCGCCCGACAAACACTTCAATGACATTGCTGTCTAAATCGAAATCCTGGTCATAAATGTGCTCGGTCAGTTCCGTTTTAGAAATGACCTTTTGCGGGTTCAGCATCAGATATTCCATGACCTTGTATTCGTAAGCCGTCAGCTCCAGCGCTTTATCGTGGACACGGATCTCTTCACTCACGGTATCCAGCGCCAGGGGGCCGAACTGCACCACCGGGTTGGCCTGACCCGACGCGCGGCGGATCAGGGCCTTGACCCGTGCCAGCAATTCTTCGTTATGAAACGGTTTAGTCAGATAATCATCGGCGCCGGCATCCAGTCCTTCCACTTTTTCCTGCCAGCGATCGCGGGCCGTCAGGATCAGCACCGGACTGCGCACATCGGCCTGGCGGGCACGCCGGATCACATCAAAGCCATCAAGCTTGGGCAAGCCAATATCGATGATGGCCAAATCATAGGGATATTCGGTTAGCTGAAACAGTGCATGCTCGCCATTGTCGGCCAAATCAACACTATAACCATTCTGCTGTAACAGAGTATCCAGCTGGGTGAGGAGACGACTATCATCCTCGGCAATTAAAATACGCATTACCGCTCTGCATTCCTTCGGTTGGAGGGTTTTACCTGTCCTGAACGTTTATCGACATCCACCGACACCACGCGCCCGGACTTCTTCAGCACCTTTACCCGGTAACTGGTTCGGGTTTGTTCGACCCGCAACACCCGGCCATTGACTGCAGATCTTGCCCGCGCGGCGGCCTCGGCTTTGCTCACTACGGCCTGCTCACTGTTGCTCTGCCAGCCCATAGCCGGACTGGCCGAACCGAGGGTCAGCAACAGCATGAACAAAAATGTGAGCCAGTGGTGTTTCATACGTTGTAGCACTACCTGTCGCCGAACATTAAATGGCAGGGTCTGTCTTTACCGGAGCATAAAGGAGACCGTTTAATCATACGTCACCAGAGTAGCGATGTCGTCTGAACCTTTGCTGAATCAGGCTGTTAGATTCCGCTAGCCGCGCTCAGCCAGCCTGCATTGCTGTTTTAGTATCTTACCTAAGGATAATGGTATTTCCACGTCTGCACCACAACTGTGAGTGTGCTGTTTTAATCCATGCCTGCACAGTAAAGGTGGGTGTCCTGTTTTTAGTTATAAAAGTGGGTGTCCTGTTTTTATCTATGTCTGCACTACAAGTGTGGGTGTCCTGTTTTGATCGTGGCTACAGTGGCACCTTGTAATTTGGTGACGAGGCTATGAAGTCTTTACTGCCCGCAGCGAGAATTATGCGTGTCCGCATCAGGTTAACTGCGCGCTGGCCTATGAACAGCGGGCCTTCACGGCGAACAGGGAAAATGGCACAGAGTGTGCTGCAATAATCACCAGACATTTTTTGTTACTGCCCTTTTGGGGGTAAACGCACAGCTAAGGAGCAAACTGTTATGTCTTCAGATATTCGTACAACCATGTGGAAAGCGATGGCAGACAGCCCGAATGTCATGGTCAGTCTGATATCGTCACGTTCGCATGCGGAACCTATGCATGCGCAGCTCGATAAAGAGGCCGACAGTGAATTCTGGTTTTATACCACCAAGGACAACCGCATTGCCCAGGGGGGGCCCGCGATGGTCCAGTTTGCCGACAAAGATCATGAAGTGTTTGCCTGTATTCGCGGTACCCTGGTAGAAGAAGAGCGCAGTGAGATCGTTGATAAATACTGGTCGAAACAGGTCAGTGCCTGGTATGAAGATGGCAAATCGGATGAATCATTGCTGATGATGCGGTTTGAACTGGACGATGCGGAAATCTGGGAAGTGGATCCCACCATTAAGGGGATGTTCAAACTTATGACAGGTAAAAATGTGGAACCCGATGAAATGGGTGATCACAAGAAGGTAGACCTGTAAGCCAATCGTCACCCAGTGCGCAAATAACCAAGCCGGCCATGGGGCCGGCTTGGTTGTCTTTTGGGCAATCTCAGGGCAGAACCCGTTTATAGGGGCGGATGTCGACATGCTGGTAAACGCCGGCGGCCACATAGGGATCGGCGTCAGCCCACTCCCTGGCGGCGCTCAGTGACGCAAACTCAGCCACAACCAGGGAACCGGTGAAACCCGCCGGACCGGGATCTTCACTATCGATAGCGGGGAAGGGCCCCGCCATGATCAGCCGGCCTTCTTCCTTCAGTGCTTCCAGTCTGGCCAGATGGTCAGCACGCACCGACAGGCGGGCTTGCAGACTATCGGGGTGGTCAGTGGCACAAATCATATACAGCACGCTGCTATCCTTTCGCCGTAGCGGCTTTCATACTGCGCACAAAGCCATCCAGCGCGCTCAGCATGGCGCTTTCATCGTCAAGGTTTGCTGCAATCAGGTTAACGGTTGCCGAGCCGGAAATGGCACCGGCCGCACCCGCGCCAATCGCAGTTTTAACCTGTTCAGGCGTGGAAATACCAAAACCCAGCAGCGGCGGAGCACATTTGAAGTCGCGCAACTTATTAATTAGCGTATCCGCAGGTACCTGCGCGGCAGTTTCGGTGCCGGTCACGCCGGCCCGCCCCAGCAGATAGGTATAGCCACTGGAGTGCTCACCAATGCGTTTAAGCGTATCATCCGATGCGTTTGGCGGGGCGATCAGGATCTGATGCACGCCTTCACTTGCAGCCGCCGCCAGAAAGGGAGCACTCTCCCGTAACGGCACATCGGCAATCAGTATGGAGTCGACCCCGGCGCTTTTCGCTTGCTGGTAGAAGGTTTCAATGCCTTTTGTCCATACCAGGTTACTGTACAGCAACAACCCGACAGGTATGTCGGGATACTTTTCACGAATGCGCGTCAGCAGCGCCAGACAGGCGCCGGGCGTGACCTTGCTGTCCAGCGCGCGCAGTGCCGCCGCCTGAATGGTCGGCCCGTCAGCAATGGGGTCAGAGTAAGGGATACCCAGCTCCAGCGCATCTGCTCCTGACTCAATAAGCTGCGTGATAATCTTTTCAGATGTCTCAATATCCGGATCGCCAATCATGACAAACGGCACGAACGCGCCGGCATTGTCCTGCTCCAGGCGGGTGAACATAGTTGCATATCTATCCATCGAAATTTTCTCCCAGAATACTGATAACGTGAGCCAGATCTTTGTCGCCACGGCCAGATAAGTTCACCACGATAATGGTCTCTTCTTCTGCCTCGTCGGCCATATTAAGTGCGTGCGCCAGCGCATGGGACGTTTCCAGCGCCGGAATGATGCCTTCTTTTCTGGCCAGCAACTGAAACGCATTCAGCGCTTCCTCATCGGTGGCAGCCACATACTCGGCGCGACCGGTCTGGGCCAGATAGGCATGTTGCGGCCCTACCGCCGGGTAGTCTAAGCCGGCCGATACCGAATAGCTCTCTTCAATCTGGCCTTCCTCATCCTGCATGATGTAGGTCAGCGAGCCATGCAGGATCCCCTTGGTGCCGGTACAAATTGTGGCCCCGTGTTGTTTGGTGTGGACACCCTTGCCGGCAGGCTCAACGCCCACCAGTTTGACCGACGGCTCATCAATGAAGTCAGCGAACATGCCAATGGCATTGGAGCCACCGCCCACGCAGGCGACGACGGCATCCGGCAGGCGCCCCTCTTTTTCCATGATCTGGGCACGGGTTTCCTCGCCAATCATGCGGTGATATTCACGCACAATGGTCGGGAACGGGTGGGGACCGGCTGCGGTTCCCAGCAGGTAATGCGCCTTGTCGTAATTGGCTGACCAGTCGCGCATGGCTTCATTAACGGCGTCCTTTAACGTTCCCGACCCGGCGGTCACGGGGATGACCTCGGCGCCCATCAGGCGCATTCGAAATACGTTAGGTGACTGACGCTCCACATCTTTGGCACCCATGTAAATGCGCGCTTTTAAGCCCAGCAGCGCACAGGCAAGGGCCGTGGCCACGCCGTGCTGGCCGGCGCCGGTTTCGGCAATGACTTCCGTTTTGCCCATCCGTTTGGTCAGTAGTGCCTGACCCAGCACCTGATTGGTTTTGTGCGCGCCGCCGTGGAGCAGATCTTCGCGCTTCAGATACAATTTCACATTCGGGTTGCTGGTAAGATTACGGGTTAGCGTCATCGCCGTAGGGCGTCCGGCATAATCTTTTAACAGGGCCATAAACTCGTCTTTGAAGCTCGGATCGTCCTGGGCTTTCACAAATTCCTGCTCGAGCTGTTCAAGCGCGGGGATCAGTAATTCGGGGACATACATGCCGCCGAACTCACCGAATTTAGGATCTAGCTGATTCATAGGTAATCCTGTCTTTAGGTCGTTAATAACATCTGCAGGCAGCAAACAAGGCCTGCAGTTTGTCAGAAGATTTATTCCCTGGCGCAGTTTCCACACCAGAATTCACATCAATAATACTGGCCCCAGTGGCCAGTGCCGTGCCCACCGTATCCACATCAATACCGCCGGCAAGCACCAGTTTGTGCTTGTGCTCAATGGCCTGGAGTAGCGTCCAGTCGAACTGCTGACCGGTTCCGCCGGTTTGCTCGCCGACTTTGCAGTCAAGCAGCACCCGTGTGAGGACCGCAGAGTCCAGTAAGGCGGTCAGGTTTGCCGGCAGGGTATCGGTGACACCCACC
>JBPEWW010000122.1:0-2674 GCA_052032275.1 Alteromonas sp.
CATCTGCAACTCTTTGCTGGCAGGGTCAATCGTCGAGCTAATGTCATGCAGCCCCGGTTGCTGTTGCAACATATCGATAAACTTAAGCCCGGCGGCATTGAGCGTGGCAATATCTGAACCAAACAACATATAGCCGAATTCACCGCCGTCCCGGCCACCGTTCACATCATCCTGCACAGTAAACGACTTCATACCGGGAATTTCCGGAATGGCTTCACGCCAGCGCCGTGCCAGTTCGAAGGTATCAAACGGACGCTCATCCTCATGCACCAGCGGGATTACCAGCCGGCCTTCGGTGCGCCCCTGATTAAACGCCAGTAAGTCACGCACCATGCCCTGACCATATTCACGCTCAGTGTTGCGCTCTACCTGCATCACAGTATCTTCAATGATTTGCAGCGCGCGAATGGTGGCCTGGTCGGACACATTCTCGTTCATTTCAATGTTAATACTGGGGAAATCGTGGGGCACTTTAGGGTTGGGCACCATGCGCACGTAATTGGCACTTATCAGGCTCCAGCTCAGCATAAGCATGGCCACAAACAAGGCCAGCACCAACCAGCGCCATTCCAGCGCTTTTTCTACCGTACGCCGGTAGGGCCCGTTAATGATACGCTGATAGCCCCGGTTGAAGCGGGCGCGCCAGCTGTTTTCCTTAACCGGCGAGAAGCGGGTATGGGCGATATGCGCCGGTAAAATCAGCTTAGATTCAATGAGCGAGAAGGCCAGACAGAGGATCACCACCACTGCTATGTTATAGAAAAACGCGCCGTCGGGCCCACTGCTCAATGTGAACGGGGCAAATACGGCGATGGTGGTTAATACCCCAAAGGTCGCCGGTGTCGCCACCCGCTTGGCACCGCGGATAACATTGTCTATGCCACCGCCTTTATTTTCTATTTCGGTATAGGCACTTTCACCAATCACGATGGCATCGTCTACCACAATCCCCAGCACCATGATAAAGGCGAACAGCGAGAGAATATTGATGCTTATACCAAACAGGGGCATTAACATCACCGCCCCCAGGAAGCAAATGGGTAATCCCAGCATTACCCAGAACGCCAGCCTGAATCGCAGAAACAGTGTCAGCATCAGGGCCACCAGCACCGACCCCTGCAGCAGGTTGCTTAACATCATGTTCAGCCGTGCATCCAGGTAGTAGGTCATATCTACCAGTATTTCCAGGCTCACGCCCTCAGGCAGGGTCTGGTTCTTTTGCTCGATATAGGCTTTTACGGTGTCAGCCACCGGCATAATATTCTGATGACGGGTGGCATTAACCGCGATAAACAGAGCATTTTTGCCACTGTATCGGAAGTAACGCTCACCTTCCGTGAAGCCGTCGCGAATGGTGGCGACATCGGCCAGCAACACCCGCGCACCGTTGTCTCCGACTTTGACCGGAATTGCGGCAAATTCGTCACCATTGTAATACTGATTTTCGACCCGCACCGAAATAATCCCGGCATCCGTGCGCAGCTGACCTGCGGACATGTTGGCCGAGTAGGCGCGAATGGCGGCAGTCACATCCTCAATCGTGAGCTGATAACGCCGTAACATTTCGGGCTTTATTTCCACGGCAATTTCATCGTCCGGCGCCACCACCCGCACCAGCGAGATATTGCCCAGCTGCAGCAGCTCATCTTCAACTTCTTTGGCCAGGGTTTTCAGTTCATCCAGCGGAATATCGCCAACCAGCGGCATTTCTATTACCTGCTGACGAAATTCATCCTGAGAAATGTTGACCGGCTCCATGTCGGCCGGGAAGGTGGCAATGCCATCCACCCGCAATTTCACTTTGTCCAGCACGTCAGTGAGTTCTTCGCCCTGATCAATTTCCAGGCTTACCCGCCCGGAATTGCGGTAGGCGCGGGAGATGATTTGCTTGATCTCTGTGACATCCTTCAATGACTCTTCAATTTTAATCAGGATGCTTTCTTCAATTTCCTGGGGGGACGCGCCCGGGTACTGCGCAGAAATATTAATATAGTTAAGCTCGATGTTAGGAAACATCTGTCGCTGAATCGTCATGTAGCCGGCGATGCCCATGATGATGATAAACACCATCAGCAAATTGGCCGCCACAGAGTTGCGGGTAAACCAGGCGATGATGCCTGTTTGCGTGTCGTATCTGTCGGTCATAGTGAGGGGCCCCTTACAGGGTATCCTGCTGGCGCTGCGCCATCAGGTCACGGTTGCTCTCAATGACTTTTACCGCCATGCCATTGCGGGGGTATTCCGGTAAGGTGACCACGACTTTACTGGCGTCGAACTGGCCGCGAATTAAAAAGTACTCGCCTTCCTCACGGACCACGGTCACCTGGTGAGACTGCAGTTTATTGTCGTTATCCAGCGTCCACAGCTTACTGTTAGTGACCAGCTCCTGGGGTAACCGGAACACATCGCTCAGTGTCCGGCCATTGAATGTGACCGTGGCATAGCTGCCGAATTTAACCACCGGTTGGTCGGAATGTAACGCGTAGGGGTCGTCCAGCCGCGCCACAAAGTGGGTCATTCGCGTGGCTTCGTCGACTACGCCGAGGTCACGGTGAATGACGGCCTGACGCTCGGCCGCCTGCAGGCCTTCAACACTGATCACGGCCTGTTTACCCGCCATATCACCAGGCAGGAAGGAATTGTCAAAACCGGCTACCGGAAACACCACTTCGGC
>JBPEWW010000123.1:0-4445 GCA_052032275.1 Alteromonas sp.
GTCATCCCGCTATCCCGTCATCCCGCTATCCCGTCATCCCGGCGCAGGCCGGGAACTCAAGCTACTGGGAAAGCTGCCGTGGTCAAAGCACCCGTCATCCCGGCGCCGGCCGGGATCTCCAACCGGTAAACTTGTCGTACCCATGACCAAACAGAAGTAGCTGAGTTCACATGTCACATTAACCAGCGGTGGATCAGTGCCATTAGCCAATGCGTTCACTACCATGCAATTTTCATAGGGAGTTCCCCTCATCTTTGCTTTGAAACGCGAATTTAACCCACTGTCAGATTGAGCTGGTTAAAATTCATGCTATACGTTGAGTAGGGTTCGTTGTTTCAATGCAATGAATGCACGGGTATTTTTCCCGCATAAGAGGGAGCAATGTGATGAGCACGACGGTCGACACCGCGGTAACTGAGCGCACCCGATTTACATTTATCGGCACCGAGTTTGTCAGAGGCAGCAAAATTCTGCTGGTTGATGACCAGACTATCATCACTGACATGCTAAGCGCCATGTTCGCGCCCCTGGGGTTCTTCACCCGCGTGGTCAATGACAGCCTGCAGGTTGTCAGCCAGGTGGAGGAGTTTGAACCAGATCTGATCCTGCTTGATGTGTCCATGCCGGGAAAATCCGGTTTCGAACTTAGCAAAGAGCTTAAATCCTCGGCACGCACAGGGCACATTCCTATTATTCTGGTCACTGCACTCGATGACAAACACACCATTGTAGAAGGGTTTTCCTATGGAGTGCAGGATTACGTAACTAAGCCGTTCCACAAAAACGAGTTGATTGCACGGGCGGTAAACCACCTGACGCTGAAAAAACAGCAGGATTTCTGGCGCATGAACCAGAAGCTTATGGATGACCAGTTCGACGATCAGGGACTGCCGCGTAAGACCACGTTTTGCAAGTACCTTGAGTCATCCATTGCCAGTAAGGGAGTTCCACTGGCCCTGGCGATCTTCAGCATTTACGATTACGGCGAACTCATTCCTTCAATGAAGATGGTCAATGCAGAGAACCTGCTTAGCCTCGCGGTATTCGAGCGTCTGCACTCTACCGCTATGCACAACGTGTTTGTCGGGAATCTGGGCAGCGGCAAGTTCGGGGTGATTTTTTTCTGTGAATACGGGCTCATCGAGTATTCCATGCTGGAGATGAAAAACAGTCTGGAGCGACTCATTACAATAGGCGAAGCCAGGGTCAAACTTAATATTAAGGTGGGCTACTGCAAGATGTGTGCGGGCGGGGAAGACTGGCCCGAACTGGTAGAAAAAGCCGAAATTGCCTTGCTGGATGCCAATAAACCGGAAAATCCCCCTATTCGGGAGTACAGCCCGGAAAAGCACGACGCATTCAACGAGAAATGGTGGATCCTCAATCACCTCGAGGAAGCCTTGAGCAATGATGAAATGACGGTTTACTACCAGCCTCAGTTTGACCTGCGTACGCTGAAATGTACGGGATATGAAGCACTGGCGCGGTGGCACAGCAAAACCCGCGGCTCCATTCGTCCTGACAAGTTCATTGCCATCGCGGAAAAGTATAACCTTATTTCCTCCGTGGGCGGGCGTATCCTGCGGCAAACCTTAAGCGAGTGTCGCGCGCTGAACGCGAGCAAGGTCGCGGTGAATATCTCGCCCATGCAGCTCAAACACCCAGACTTCCCGCAGGCTCTCTCGGACGCGCTGGCGCACGAGGGGGTAGCAATTAATCAGATAGAGCTGGAAATTACCGAATCCACCGTGATGGATAACAAGCTGGTCGCGGTGATTGAGGAACTGATGCAGCTGGGATTTGACATCGCCATCGACGATTTTGGTACCGGCTATTCTAATTTGAGTATTCTCACCCGCCTGCCTTTCGCCAAAGTGAAAATTGACCGCTCACTGATTAGTGACATCCACGAAAACGACAAGACCCTCGCGCTGGTCAGCGCCGTGGTGAAGTTCAGTGAAAAAATGGGCTTTACAGTCCTTGCCGAAGGTGTGGAAATTGCAGAGCAGGCAGATATTTTGCGCTACATTGGTGTTGGCCAGGTACAGGGCTATCTCTACGGTCGCCCGGCGCCAGTGCGGCAAAAGTAAGAGGAGTAAGGGACACCCACTCAAAGAGAGTAAGTGTAGACACCCACAGTAAGTGAACACAGCAAAGCATGAGTAAGTGTGGACACCCACAGCAATGAGTATAGACACCCACGATTACCGACGACTCACGAGTAACTGCAACAAGAATTTTGGTGATGCTGGATTTAATGCAAAACACAGCGTGATTTAGTGGTGTAGGTAAAGAATTATGTGTTTTAAGCGATTTTTAGGTCGTAGGGTCAGGTAAGCGCGCTTACTTCGCTGGAGAAACTATGCGCGACGTGGATATTGTCAGGCGAAGTTGTTTTCGGTGTTGCGCTTCTCTCGCTGTCGTGCAAGGTCAAGGCTGACCCGGGTGGAGAATTGCGTTTCAATGTTACAGACAAATGCTTTCCAGCATACCGTATCAAGGCCGGTACGCTGAAGCAGCGGCCCAATGTGCTGTGCAATCACTCCGCGCTTGGTTGGTGCTTTTACTCGCCCTACAGTATGCACCAACTGTAAATACTCCTCCAGCCTGAATGGCAGTCCGTCTGTTTGGTGTACAGCAGTATTAACGGCAAAAGGAAGTAATTCGGCGGGTTGTATACCTGCTTCAGCACTTTCTATACGCCGCTTTATACTGGTATGTGAAGAAGCTTCCGGAGTCGACGCCATGCGAGCTCTGATGGGGTTGAGATCAACATACGCCATGCAAGCGGCCAGCGACGCTTCATCAGCGATTGCCTGAGATTTGAACCGTCCTTCCCAGAACCGGCCAGTGCACTCGTCTTCTTTATTTGCCAGTCGGGCAATGTATTCATTCAATCCTCGCATAAACCAGCTGATATCAAAGAGGCGCGCCCGATAAACTGCAACCGAGTGTTCGACAGTGCTGCGTTGAGCCTCTGTCAGCGTTTTGGACTGTGTGGGGTCGCAATACATCCGGGTAAGAAGAGTCCCCTTAAAAAGCCGGTGCCATCGCTGCAACACTTCCAGTGATGACCAGCTTTCTGCCAGCGCTTTATTAACCTTAACGACCACGTGCGTGTGATTACTCATCACTGCGTAGGCACACAGATGGATGGCGAATACCCCCGCCAGGGCTTGCAGGCGGTTTTCCACCCACTGTCGGCGATGTTCATAAGACTGCCCAGAGTACTTGTCGTGACCGCAAAGAAAAGCACGGCGGACACAGCGTGATACGCAGTGATAATAAGGCGTTTCCGCCAGGCTGATGAGCGATGAACGCGGTCGTGGCATTAAATGTTTAGTTAAGAAATCAGGCTTACAGGTTGCACTATTTAAATTCCGAAATCACCGTACCAAAAGGATAGGATGTGAGTGTTCTGCGTATGCCTTTCGATTTCTGAAGAGCATTTACTCAAAGAGTAGGGTGTGGATGTCCTGCTTCACTGCTGCTTCAAGGTGTGGCTGTCCTGTACCAAATGGCCTGAAGTAAAAGAGAAGTCACGAGTAGTCGCTGGCAGGAGCATCATGTAGACTTGCTTCTTTTTCACAAGGACAGGCACGTGAAAGCAGTGTTGTTTATTCTTGGCGCGTTGGTCGCCAGTTACTCCTCTCACGCCAGTGAGCAGTTTGCGTTTCCTGATAAGATTGATAAGAACACGCGTTACGTTTTCTATTCACATGGCTACATTGTGGAAGGCGGCAATCCTACACCGGTTCACCCGCGCTGGGGAACCTACGACTTCCCGGCAATTAAATCAGCTTTGGCAGACCCTGACTATCACTTAATCGCAACACACAGACCTGCTGGCACATCCCCGTTCGTGTATGCTGAAAAGCTCGCCGCAGAGGTAACCACACTGGTGAATAACGGGGTGCCAGCCAGCAATATTGCCTTAATTGGTTTTTCCCGGGGCGGGTTTATAACTGTCATAACCACCGGTTTGCTTCGAAATGACAAGATAAATATCGTGCTGCTCGCAGCATGTAACAGCAGATTGGCCAAGCGGCAGGACATCCGTCTGTATGGGCATTTACTCTCGGTGTATGAGACCTCCGATTCAGTGGGCAGCTGCGAGCACCTAGTCGACGCACATCAGACGACCGTGCGCTCATTCCAAGAGGTGGCGTTGTCTACAGGCAAAGAACACGGAGCATTTTATACACCGGAGGAGACATGGCTGGCGCCGGTCAAAAACTGGCTCAAGCACCAGTTCGAGCCCGGTCATCCTGATTGATGCGCAGTCAGGTACCCATGGAGGTGCTGGTCGCGACCGCTCCCGTACGCTTTCTGACTATCAGGCCAACCAAAAATTTGCCAGTGTAGATGATAAGTATGATAAGCGGAAAAAAGCCTAGCGCGAGAGGGAGGTAGGTGGCATTGAACCATTCTGGGAAAAATGCACT
>JBPEWW010000124.1:0-6529 GCA_052032275.1 Alteromonas sp.
CAGCAGTTCCTGAAGGGTGAAGCCGATGGCCCGGTGCCGTTTCATTATCCGGCCAATCCGCTGGAAAGCAGTTTGTTCGGGGGCGCACAATGAAGTTTTTGCAGTCAGTGGGTGCCAATACCCTGGGCAAAATGTCTGCTGCAGGGCGTGCGGCACTGATGCTGTTCGGCGCGCTGGCGGCGATGCCAAAAGCAAAGAATGTGCGTCTCACCATCCGCCAGGTGTATGTGGTGGGTGTTCAGTCTCTGTTAATTATCATTGTATCAGGCTTGTTCATCGGCATGGTGATGGCGTTGCAGGGCTATACTATTTTAGTCGATTACGGTGCAGAAGGCAGTCTGGGGCCGATGGTGGCGCTGTCGTTACTCAGAGAGCTGGGGCCAGTGGTCACCGCGCTGTTATTTGCCGGCCGGGCCGGGTCGGCGCTGACCGCAGAAATTGGGCTAATGAAAGCCACCGAGCAGCTAAGCAGTCTGGAAATGATGGCAGTGGATCCGCTGCGGCGGGTGGTCTCACCGCGTTTCTGGGCCGGCATGATTTCGATGCCCATGCTGGCACTGATTTTCAGCGCAGTCGGGATCCTCGGCGGCCATCTGGTTGGTGTTGACTGGCTGGGTGTGGATGCGGGCAGTTACTGGTCGATTATGCAGTCCACGGTAGAGTGGGACAAAGACGTGGTTAACGGCATCATCAAAAGCCTCGTGTTTGCCTTAGTTGTGACCTGGATTGCCATATTTAAAGGGTACGATTCCATTCCTACCTCGGAAGGGATCAGTAAGGCAACCACAGAAACTGTGGTGTTTTCGTCATTAGCGGTACTGGGGCTGGACTTTGTGTTGACCGCCCTGATGTTTGGAATTGAGTAGAGGGTAGGATGAATAAGTATAAAACGGAACTGCTGGTAGGCGTGTTTGTCGTATTGACGGTAGGGGCAGTGCTGCTACTGGCGCTGAATGTAGCGAACAAGTCGATGACCAGTGACGGCGATACGTACACACTCTATGCAAAATTCGACAACATTGGCGGCCTGAAAGAGCGCTCGGCGGTGAAAGTCGGGGGCGTGACCATTGGTCGGGTGGCGTCAATTTCGCTGGATAAAGAAGATTATACGCCAGTGGTCACACTGAGTATTAATCAGCAGTATGGCGAGTTTCCCGAAACCAGTTCGGTGTCGATCCTGACCTCGGGACTGCTTGGCGAACAATACGTGGGTTTCCAGCCCGGTTTTTCGTTTGACGGTGTGGCCAATCTCGAAGACGGTGACTACCTGCAGGACACCAAGTCGGCATTGGTACTGGAAGATTTAATTGGTCAGTTTTTGTTTAATCGCGGCAGCGAAGAATAAATGAGTGAATAACGGGTCATTGCCGGTCTGTTCAGTGAAGTTAAAGTTAGGAGAGTTAGGTGAAAAAGCTGATAACTATTTTTGGGTTGTGTCTGACATTATCGTTTGGTGCTATTGGCCAGGAGATCAATGAAGAAAACCCGTATGAGCTGGTAGAAGACGTGGCCATGAAAGCCTTTGATCGTATTAAGGCGAACCAGCAGCAGATTAAACAGGATCCTGAGGTGTTACGCACCATCATGGAAGAAGAGTTGCTGCCGCACATCGACTATCAGTTTGCTGCGTTTATGGTACTGGGCAAGCACTTTAAATCGGTCCCCCGCGAAAAGCTGGCGGAATACGTACAGGTTTTCCGTCAGTACCTGATTACCACTTACGCAGTGGCCATGGGCTATTATGATAACCAGACCGTCACCTTCGAGCCGGAAGGCAGCTTCGATGATAAGAAGTCGGTGACCGTGCGTGCCGTGGTGCAGGATCCCACCCGTCCGGAAATAAAAATTGCGTTTAAAGTCCGAAAGGACAGCAAGACCAATGAGTGGAAGGCGTATGACATGGTGGCGGAAGGCATCAGCATGCTGAACAGCAAGCGCAGTGAATTCGAATCCATTTTGCGTCAGGACGGTATTGACGCCGTGATTGCCATCATGAAAGAGAAAATTGAGCAGCCGGTTGAGCTTAAAGAGCAGGACAAGGACGCCGCGTGAGTTTATATCAACTTGAGGATAACGGTCAGGTAAGGATAACCGGCCAGCTCGACCGCGATACGCTGTCACGGGACTGGTGGGCCATGTTATCCTCTGCCGAAAAGCGCCAGCTGACAGATGCCGGGGCATGCCGGTTCGATCTGACTGGTGTGGCCCGTGCAGACAGCGCCGGGTTAGCCTGGTTAATCAATGCCATTCGTGATACCAAGCGTCATCAGATAACCCTGCGGCTGCACGCGGTGCCGGAAAAGGTAATTAAGCTGGCGAAAATCAGCGGTGTCGATACACTATTGCCGATCGACAACAACATTTAGCGAAACTGGTCTGCCGTGCAATGGCAGACCAGCACACAACTCCGGGTGGTTTATGGACGTTACTGAAATTGAGCAAATATTAAAAGACGCACTGGATTTAGACGAAGTGCATGTGAACGGTGATGGCTCGCATTACACCATCATTGCGGTCAGCGACGCCTTCAGTGAGATGAGCCGAGTCAAGCGTCAGCAGGCAATTTACGCCCCGCTGTCTGATAAAATTGCCGATGGCTCTATGCACGCTATCTCAATTAAGACATTTTCCGTAAAAGACTGGGCCCGTGAGCGCCAGTTTAACCTGCCCCAATAACCCGGCCTGGGACTTAAAATTACAGTGGATAAATTAGTTATCAAAAAGAGCCCGCCGTTAGAGGGCTCGGTGCGTATTTCCGGCGCTAAAAATGCAGCGCTGCCGTTGTTAATGACCAGTTTGCTTACCCGTGAAGCCTGTCGTTACACCAATGTGCCGCAACTGCGTGACATTAATACCACGCTCTCGTTGCTGCAGGAGCTGGGGGTAAGTGTTGCCCGTCCGGCGGCCAACGATGTCCTGCTGGATGCCCATGAGCTGAGCAGCGTGACCGCCCCGTACGAGCTGGTACGGACCATGCGCGCGTCAATTCTGGTGTTAGGGCCGTTGCTGGCCCGTGAAGGTAAAGCGAATGTGTCGCTGCCAGGTGGCTGCGCCATTGGTGCTCGCCCGGTGAACCTGCACCTTGATGGGCTTGAACGTATGGGCGCGACCATTGAGGTGGACGAGGGGTATATTCGTGCTCACGTAGATGGCCGGCTGAAAGGCGCGCGTATCTTTATGGATATGGTCAGTGTGGGCGCGACGGAAAATCTGATGATGGCTGCCGCGCTGGCAGAGGGCACCACTGTGCTGGAAAACGCCGCCCGGGAGCCGGAGATTGTCGATTTAGCCAATTGTCTGAATCAGATGGGCGCCAGGGTATCTGGCGCAGGCACGGATAATATTACCATTGTCGGTGTCAGCGAATTGTCAGCCTGTGATTATACTGTCTTACCGGACCGGATAGAGACTGGCACCTTTCTGGTCGCGGCAGCAGCGACCGGCGGTAAAATCCGCTGCACCCACGCCGCCCCGGATACCCTGGATGCGGTGCTGGATAAACTGGAGCAGGCCGGTGCCACCCTCACCCTGGGGGACGACTGGATTGAACTGGACATGCAGGGGAACAAGCCCGAGGCTGTGCGGGTGAAAACCGCGCCGCACCCTGGCTTCCCAACCGACATGCAGGCGCAGTTTGTGACGCTGAATTGTCTCGCGCAAGGGACCGGCGTCATTACCGAGACGATTTTTGAAAATCGCTTTATGCACGTGCCGGAATTGCAGCGCATGGGCGCTGAGATCGCCCTGGAGGGCAACAGCGCGGTATCTAAAGGCTCCTCGAAACTCAAAGGCGCACCGGTGATGGCCACCGACTTAAGGGCCTCAGCGTCGCTGGTTATTGCCGGGCTGGTGGCCGAGGGGGAAACGCATGTAAACCGCATTTACCACCTCGACCGGGGGTATGAAGCAATAGAAGAGAAACTGCGCGGGTTAGGTGCGAACATCGAGCGCGTGCAGGAATAAGCGCCGGCATCGGATACCCATTGCCGGCTAACAAAGGCGCGTCTATCGCGCCTTTTTTGTTGCCGGTGGCAGCGCGCTAAGCGCGGCCCGCAGCAAGTCGTTGTGCAGCGCGATGATGCTGCTGATAGACCTGACGGAGCAGGTCACCGTCAAGCACCGGCAGTGCTTTTGCAGCGGCCTTCGCACAGTGATCGAGACTGGCGGTGACATCAACATTGCTGGTAAACCGGCGCAAGGCCGAGGCCAGTATACGTGTTACCGCCACGGAGCCGGTTTCATCGAGCAGCCACTGCGCTTTCATGCCCTGTTCTACTGCGTGGACATTGAACTGTGCGAGTGTATCCAGCACGTCAGGGGCGGCGAGTTCCCAGGCACTGGTGTCAACCACACACACAAATTCCTGGGTGGCGGCTGAGTGCCGGACGGCGATAATTTTTTCCATGTAATCCCGGGTGCACTGCATGGACCAGCTGCCCCGGGGAAATACCATTACAGCGCCCGCAAACGCACATAAGGTAAAACTGCCGTGTTTGTGGTTAGCGGAGACCAGTGTCTTTACCGCCTTTTCATCGGACATGGGTTGCTATTCCCTTGGTAGGCTTAGTTTACTCGCAGACTATTGTCAGGCGTGACGGCCAGCTCTGCTACCACCACTTTGATGGTAATCATATCGCCGCTGCGGCTTACCTGTAACTCAAGCTCAGTGCCAGGATCGGTTTCGGCAATCATATCCAGCGTTTTTGAGGCGCTTTCCAGCCGTACCCCGTCAATAGCCATGATGATGTCGCCAGGCTGTAAACCGGCCTGGTCAGCCGGGCTGCCTCCAGAGACACGGGTCACTTCGATACCGGGTCGATCACGGTGTTCTTCACCCATGAAACCCAACTGACCCCGGGTCACTTTACCGTTAATAATGATTTCGTCCATTACCCGTTTGGCTAATTCATACGGCACGGCGAAATTAATGCCATCGACGTTGCGTACCCGCCGCCGTGCGTCGCGAACCTGAAAGTTGGCGTTGGTAATACCCACCAGTAGCCCGTTACTGTCGACCAGCGCCCCCCCCGAGTTGCCCTGATTGAGCACGGCATCGGTCTGAATGAAGTCGACATAGTTAGAAAGTCCGTTGCGTCCGGCCCGGCTGACAATACCCTGGGTGATGGTCTGTCCTAAATTAAACGGGTTACCAATCGCCATGACAATATCGCCCACGCGGATTTCCGGCTCGCTGGCCTGCGGGATAACGTGCAGGTTGTCGGCACTGACTTTCAGCACGGCGAGATCAGTCAGTGGATCGTTGCCTACGATCTGCGCTTCTAACACCCGGCCGTCCTGTACGGCCACGTAAATGCTGTCGGCATTGGCAACTACGTGGTCGCAGGTCAGAATATAGCCATTGTCTGTCATGATCACACCAGAGCCCAGGCTGGCACGCTCACGTGGCTGATTGCGGAATAACCCGGTATCGGTTTCAATGCTGACGGAGTAAATGTTCACCACGGCGGGTGCAGAGCGGCTTAGTGCAGGAAAGTAGGTGGCCCGGGAGGCCGTCACTGACGAATCCCGGAATAAGGTGTCGGTAAAGCCGGCACCCTGTCTGAGAGACGGTACCAGTAACAGGATGAGTGCCGCGACCACCACACCCAGTAACACGGAACGCACAAGAAAATTCAGAAAATGTCTGCCTGACACAATAATTACTTACTCACAGCGCTACCCGCGCCAACCGGTGGCCAGGGAGGGAAGCAAAAAACACAAATTAAAACAAAGAATAACACTGTTGCCCCCTGACACCAATGAGATTTCTCTGGCAGGCACCGGGACATAAAAAAACAGCGCCCCGGGGGCGCTGTTTACGTTAGCCTAATCAGGGTTGCTTAGCTGAGCTAGCGGATCACCAGATACAGTGTGGAGGCGCCGCGCTTCACGTTCAGGGCGATGACGCCTGACGCTTCGTCCAGGGCATTCCTGAATTCGGACAAGGTGGTAACCCGGTTACGGTTCACGCCCACAATCACATCTTCCGGTTGCAGGCCAAACCGCGCAGCCGGGCTGCCCCGTTCAAGCTCAGACACAATCACGCCCGCGTTGCCGGCTTTATCCTGACCGTTCGCCAGCGTGGCACCCTCTAACGCCGGGTGGATCTGCGCGGCGGTGATTTCCGTTTGCGTGGCATCATCCAGCACCACATCTACCTGCATTTCTTTGCCCTTACGTACCAGGGTCAGCTCGACTTCTGCGCCGGCGCCCATGCTGGCAATTTTTGCGCGTAGTTCCTGGAAACTGTTCAGGTCACGGCCGTTGACTGCGGTAATGATATCTCCAGCCTGAAGTCCTGCTTTATCTGCCGCAGAATCCGGTTGTACTTCGCTGACAAAGGCACCGATATTCACTTCGGAATTCATAGCTTCTGCCAGTCCTGCGTCTACATCGTTACCCAGAATGCCCAGCAGCCCGCGCCGGACTTCGCCGTACTCCGCAATCTGATCCACCAGGCTCTTCATCATGTTGGCAGGGATAGCGAAACCAATACCCACATTCCCCCCATTCGGGCCGAAGATAGCGG
>JBPEWW010000125.1:0-2256 GCA_052032275.1 Alteromonas sp.
CGTGTCCGCGCTGATATTTTTCCGCAGGCAAACCAGTGTACTGCCGCCGATCACCTGAAAACACTCGCCACCACACACTACCCTATTATACACCGGGAGCAGGCTCAGGACGGTCAGTTACACGCCCTTGGCGAGATACTGGCGACCCGGCTGCAGCGGCATTTCAGACACGTCGCGGACAATGTGAATCTGAAATACATTGCCCCTTACAGCGCGCAATGGAACCAGCCCAGTGTAGTTAATCAGGCACCGGTACTTGCCCGACAAAGCAAGAGCCAGTATGTGCTGGCTGGCCTGGTTACGGATATCAGCGTTGCCCGGCCAGCGCACTCATCACTGGCATTCTGGAAAGACGGCAGCGCCAATCGTCACTTTGGCTTTTCGCTGCGCCTGCTGGATGGGATGAATGGCGGTCTGCTACTGGAGAAGGAGTACACCCTGGACGCGGTCTGGGAGTTCGACCGCTTTGCCGACATTGATGTGGCATCGGCGCGATTCTGGCAGTCACACTACGGAAAGGCGATTGATGATACGCTGGAAAACATGGTGCGGGATATCACTGACGCGGTGGCCTGTCAGCCACTGACTGGCCGGGTACTGCAGGTTGCCGGGCAGCGCGTGGAAGTGTCGCTGGGCCGTGATCATGGTCTGCAGGTAGGCGATGAACTGTACCTGTATCAGACCCGGCAGATTAACGATGTCTTCGGTGAAACCTATGTGCAGTACAATGTGTACCCGGGTAAAGTGAGGGTTACCAGTGCGTATGCCGATACGGCGACAGTCGAGCCGGTGGAGGGGGTGATCCTGGCCAATATTCAGCCAAATGACTTTGTGGCCAAAAGATAGGCCTTTTCCCTGCCCTTCATCTGGTTATAATGGCGCAGACGTCCCCATAGTTTAACCGGATAAAACAAGAGCCTCCTAAGCTTTAGATCTGCGTTCGAGTCGCGGTGGGGACGCCACACTTTCGAGAACGCGCTGGATACCCCACTTAATCCGGCGTTTTATAAAGCCTGGGTTTCCAGTCAAAATAAACAGCGGCCAAACGGATCCCCCCCGTCGTGGCCAGAGAGCCTAAGATACACCACAGGTAAGGCACACTCAGATACAGGAACACGGCATAAGCTACGCCGCCTGCAATACAGGCGGTGGCGTATAATTCACCCCGCATGACCAGGGGAATTTCACGACATATTACGTCCCGGATCAGACTGCCGAATATTCCTGTGGTTACGCCCATGGTTATTGCCACCACCATACTGGTGCCTTCTATCAGCGCCTTCTCTATCCCGACAATATTAAACAGCCCCAGGCCTACCGCATCAACAATCAAAAAATACTGCGGCGATATCCGGGAGAAGTGCCGGATAAGTAATACCGTAATGAGAATCGCCAGGTAGGTCGAATACAGGTAGTCAGGATCTTCAATCCAGAATACCGGCTGGTTAAGCAGAATATCCCGCAGCGTGCCACCGCCGAGCGCCGTGACAGAAGCCAGCACGGCGACGCCAATACCATCAACCTCTTTGTCGTAACCGGCCAGCGTACCGGAAATGGCAAAAAACGCCACGCCCAGCACATTTAACAGGTGAAACCAGTCTGAACTCACTTGTTTACTCCCTCTGCGAAATCATTCACCACGCACGGCTCGCGCCTGGTTTCTCTTCGACAGCGAACGTCCTGTGAGTTTAGCGCATGACGCTGATTTTTTTCACTCCGTGAGGCACGCCCAGGCGCCGCTTCACCGTGTTGCGGGCGCGGCAGACTGGCGCTCGCTGCCTGAGGGTGTCGGCGTGAAGCTGCGGGTCAGTGTAAACCGGCGACCCGCAGGTCCGGTCGGGCGAAAGCCGGCGCAGGCATTAGTTACCCAGATACGTTTCCAGCGTGTCTTCCCACTCACTGCCTTCAATGGTTTGCAGCAGTGTGGTATTTAACCGCTCACGCTGGGTGCTGCCTTCGGGCAGCGCTATCGCATAATCCTGTCTTTCGATGATTTCAGGCAGGATACGCACGTCTGACGAGTCGTCATTCGTGACCAGATACTGCAGAATGGGCTTGTCGTAGACCAGCGCATCCAGCGAACCGTTCTCCAGTGCGGTCAGGCCCTTTTCCAGGCTGGCGACTTTACGATATCGAATATCGTTGGCGGCCAGAAAAGCGGCACTGGCGGAATTCTCCAGTGTACCAACCCGTACATCCGGCAGATCTTCCACTCCCTTAACGGAGGAATCCAGTTGGCTGACAGTCAGACTGGTG
>JBPEWW010000126.1:0-3927 GCA_052032275.1 Alteromonas sp.
GAGAGCATACCTCAACAGAACGCCCCAGCCTAGCAATTCGCCGTTGCATACGTATCCAGCTTGCGTTCTGACAGCCGGACAGCGTATCGTGTAGGTTATTATGATTGTTAATTAAATGTATTATGCCAGCCTCCCCCAAAACCACATCAAGATGGTTCACACTTATCGCTTTACTCATCCCGGTACTGGTGCTGGCGGCATTTGAGGGAGGGCTGCGGATTGCCGGATTTGGACACAGTTACCCGCTGTTTGTACCGGCGTCTCAGCCCGGCTATCTGGTCCCAAACCCCGCGCTCATTCAGCGGTATTTTCATGTTGGTGCAGCGGCCCCTAATGTCAGCCCGGATACCTATTACTTTGAAAAAACCAAACCCACTGACCAGTTGCGCATCGTGGTAATGGGCGGCTCTACAGCCGCCGGCTTCCCCTATGGACGCTTCGGATCGCCAGCCGGCTTGCTGGAGGCGCGGGTGCAGGCAGAATACCCTGAGCTGAATGTGCGGGTTGTTTCGGTAGCCATGTCCAGCGTGAACAGCTATACCCTGCGAGATATTACTGATGAAGTTATCAGCATCCAGCCTGACGCCATCCTGATTTATGCCGGTCACAATGAATACCTGGGCGTCATGGGCGCAGGCTCTGTGTATGCGGGTTTTGGGAGTCACTTCGCCAATGTGCTGTTTTTGAAACTGAAAGACCTGCGCATTTTTCAGGCTCTGCAATGGTTACTGCAACCCGCCCCGGCTGCAGAGTCTGACAGTGGTGCAGCCCGTACGGTGATGGCGAAGGTGGCACAAAGCCAGCACATACCTTATGACTCTGATGTGTTTAAGGCCGGTGAAGCCCAGTTCGCTGATAATATGACCGCCGTGTTAGCAAGGTTTAGCGACGCCGATGTGCCGGTTCTGGTATCCAGTATTGCCGCAAATTTGCAGCATCAGCCGCCATTTGCCTCAGTCCCCGATTCCGGCGCTGACCCTGCGGTATCAGCAACCCCGCAAGCCTACCGACCAGGCCAATTGCCCGCGAGGCTGGCTTCCGCTGATACGCATTTTCGTCTCGGTCATGAGGCACTACCGGACGCACCAGACACAGCGCTCGCCCATTTTATACATGCCATGGACACAGATTTGCTGCGCTTTCGCGCCCCGTCCCATTTTAATTCCCGACTAGAACAGCTCGCCCGCGCCCATGACGCACACTGGGTAGACAGCTATTCGCTGTTGGCTGATCGCAGCGCCAACGGGATCATCGGCAACGGGTTAATGCTGGAGCACCTGCATCCCAACGAACGCGGGTACTTTCTTATTGCCGAGGCATTTTATCAGCAGTTAAAGGCGCAGCGCATTCTCCCTGAGCCCGTACGCATTTTGCCCGCAGACAAGGCCTGGCAGCAGCGCCCGCTTACGGACGTTGACACCCAGGTTACCCGTCTGAAGATAGCTAACCTCACGTCCGATTATCCGTTTCGGCGCGCCCCTGCGCCTTTTGTACCGCCAGCAGCCAAATCTGCTGCCGAACGTTTTGCGTTGGAGCGCTATCAGGGTACGCCGTGGTTAGCACAACAGCCCCGTCTTCTGACCTGGTACCAACAGCAGCAGGACTGGAGCAGCGCTGCGAATGTGGCGGCCGCGCTTGCCAGCGCGCTCCCCTTTAAAGCCGATTTAGCCCAGGTAGCAGCGCAGCTGTCGTTGCGGGCGGGCCGGCCCTTCCGTGCGTGGTATTTTGCCCGACAGGCAGTAACCCAAGACAGTGAGACGCTGACGTATCAGCTGACCCTGGCAGAAAGCCTGTTTAAGGCCGGGCAGAAGTCCGCTGCAATCCGTCAGTTACGGGCGACGCAGATCCAGTTTCCGGACAGCCAGCGACCGGCCTACTTTTTACAACAACTCGGGGCCAGCGAATGACTGCGGGCAGAATATGGCTATTTCGATTGATCACGGTATTGATCCCCGTGGTGGCTTTGCTGTTACTGGAAGGTGGACTGCGCCTGGCAGGGTTTGGCGGCAAGCGCGCCTTATTTATTGAAAATCCGGCTCACCCGGATTACCTGCTCCCCCGCCCGGATATCCTTAGCCGGTATTTTCCGGAGCAGGTGGTGCCCAGAGTGACCATGGAGGCTAATTTTTTTCTTCGCGAAAAACCGGTCAATGGCCTGCGCCTGTTTGTACAGGGCGGCTCCACCGCCGCAGGCTTCCCCTATGGTCTGGGCGCCTCACTGGCAGGCATGCTGGAGGGGCGCTTGCGACAATCTTACCCGCAGCGACAGGTGGAAGTCATTAATACGGCAATGTCCGCGGTGAACAGTTATTTACTGGCTGACCTGGCTGAAGAAATCGCCTCACAACAGCCCGATGCGGTATTAATTTACGCCGGACATAATGAATTTCTGGGTATTTTTGGCGTCGGTTCAAATTTTCAGTTTGGCGGACCCTGGCTCACCCGGGCATACCTGGCTCTTTACCAGATGGCCATTGTCGATGCACTGCAGTCATTGTATTACACATTGGCGCCCGCCACGCATGCCACAGAAAGTGGACGCACGTTTATGGCCCAGGTCGCCAGAGACACCGTCATTCCCTACCAGTCAAAGCGCTACCATCAGGGGTTGCGGCAATTTGACGCCAATATGCGCAAGACGATAGCTACCTACCAGGCGGCCGGGATCCCCGTATTCTTAAGTACCATTGCCAGTAATGTGCGTGATCAAGCGCCATTTGGCACCGCAGACACCAGCGATTACCGCGCCGATGAAGCCTACCAGAAAGGCCACCGAGCCCTTCGCCGCGGTAACCCCGACCTGGCAGCGCAACACTTACGGCGCGCCCGGGATTACGACACCCTGCGCTTTCGCGCTCCGTCCGATATCAATGCGATTATTCGCAAACTGGCCCACTTGCCCGGCGTCACCCTGGTGGACGTTGAGGCCCGCCTGCGTCAACGTAGCCCGGACGGCATCATCGGCAACACGCTGATGCTGGAACACCTGCACCCCAATGTTCCCGGCTATTTTTTACTTGCCGACACCTTTTATCATTCCCTGCACGCCGCTAACCTGGCAGCCGGTACGCTGATCCCCACCGGGGAAGCATGGCCACACAGGCCGCTGCTGGCGGCAGAGGAATATGCAGGGTACGCGCAAATTCAGGCATTAAAAGCTGATTTCCCATTCTCGCAGACGCCCGTCCCTGTCCAGCTTGCGCCGCCAGCAAACCCGCAACAGCAGCTGGGAAAGCAGTATTTTGAACAGACCCTCAGCTGGCAGAAAATGGTCACTGCCCTTCGCGAGTTATATCAGCAACAAGGCAACTTGCAGCTAGCCATAAAGGCTACCATGCTGCTTGCCGATGCCCTGCCCCATGATCCGCTGACCAACGAACAGGCCGCCGACATGCTGTTTAAGCAACAGCGTCATGCGGAGGCGCTGCATTATTATCGGCGGGCTGAACGCGCAGGAAGTATTACTGCGCATCTATCCAGCCGCATAGGGCTGCTCGAAAAGCGCCTGCATTAACAACTGCTTGCCGGCTCCAGCAACTCTCCCACGCGCTGTGCGACAGCATCACTTAAAGCATGGTGCTTAACCAGTTCAGTGGCAGCGGCAATATCCGGTGCGAAGTAACGATCTTTGTCATAAAACGCCACTTTAGTACGCAACAAACCGTGCACCTCCTGCAGCGCTTCGCTGGTTGTCAGCGGATGACGGAAATCCACGCCTTGCGCGGCTGCCAGCCACTCGATCGCGAGTATCCCGGCCACGTTTTCAAAGATATCTTTGAGTCGCCTGGCCGCAAAGGTTGCCATGGAGACGTGGTCTTCCTGATTTGCTGACGTCGGCAGGGAGTCAACTGACGCCGGATGCGCCAGGGTTTTATTTTCACTGGCCAGTGCCGCACAGGTCACCTGAGCAATCATAAAACCGGAATT
>JBPEWW010000127.1:0-22392 GCA_052032275.1 Alteromonas sp.
CGTATTGGCAAAGACGTTCAAAAAGCCAAGTGGTTTAAGGTTCTCGACGCGGTGGGCGTACACAGTATCTGTTACCCCCTGGAGGGCAAACATCTGACCGGCTGGCTGCAGGAGCAACTGCGTGGTCACGCACTTACGGCGTCACCGGCGGGTATCCAGTTAATTGCTGACTTCTGCGAGGGAAACTTACTGGCCGCCAAGCAGGAAATTGACAAACTCGCCCTGTTGTACCCCGGCGCGACGGTTACTGATGAGCAGATTGAAGCGGCGATTGTTGATCAGTCCCGCTTTACGGTTTTTCAGCTTATAGATGTCATGCTCAGCGGCGAGCAACAGCGCTGTGTAAAGATGCTATACCGACTGGAAAGTGAGGGCATCGAGCCCAACATTATTATCTGGGCATTGCTGCGCGAATGGCAAACACTGTGGACCCTGAAACAGCAGTTGCAGGCCGGCCAGAGTGTGCAGTGGCAACGTCATGGGATCTGGCGCAACCGTCAGGCTTATTATCAGGCCGCCCTGGCGCGCCTGTCACTGACGCAGTTAAATCAGATCCGCGATCAGCTGCAACAGGCTGACTTTGTGTTTAAAAACCAGACGCTGCCCCGCCCCTTCGTCAAGCTGTGCCACCTGTGCATGTTATTTTTGGGCGTGCCCCTGCACAGTATTCCGCTGCTGGCAGACGATGAGTAACGCGCCGCTTGCGTTATTAGGAGGGACATTTAATCCTCCCCACACCGGTCACATCGCACCGGCGCTGGCCGCCGTAGAGGAGCTGGGCATCGCCAGACTCGGATTAATGCCCTGTCGGATCCCGCCCCACAAAGACACCGCAGGTATCGCGCAGCAACACCGGGTAAATATGGTTACTGCGGTATGCAGCGGCCACCCTGTGTTGTACCCGGAACTGATCGAACTGTCGCTGCCGCCACCGTCCTATACAGTGAATACGCTGAGAGCATTAAGAAAGACCCACCCTGATGCAGCACTTTGTTTCCTCATTGGCGACGATTCGCTGTATAATTTGTCTAAATGGTATGAGTGGGAAGCCTTGCTGGACTACTGCCATCTGATTATTATGCGCCGGAACGTTGAGCACGCTACGCTGTCGCCTGAAATTCAGGCCTTCACAGAGCAGTATCGTACAACGCAGCCGGACGCGATCCGCGACACGCGCTGTGGACAGGTGTATTTCGCAGCCACGCCCATGCAGAACATATCGTCTACATGGCTGCGCAACCAGATTGCCCGCGCCGGCACAGTGAATGTACCCACCGTATCCCGGTGGCTGGACCCCGCAGTCGCGGACTACATTGAACAACACCAATTATACGTACCCACAACTTAGTACGAGGAGAACTTTTGGAGAGTCTACAACTCAAACAGTTTGTCATAGACAAAGTCGATGACATGAAAGCCCGGGATATTATGTCGCTGGATGTAAAAGGCAAATCCACCATTACTGACACCATGGTGATATGCTCAGGTAACTCTAAGCGTCATGTGATCTCCATTGCTGAGCACGTGCAGCTTGAAGCGAAGCAAGCCGGTCATGCAGCCACCAATGTTGAAGGCAAAGAATCCGGAGAGTGGGTGCTGGTCGACCTCGGTGACGTTATTTTGCATGTGATGCAGGACGAAACCCGCGATTTTTACCAGCTCGAAAAGCTCTGGTCGTAACCGCCCGTCTCCCGGCGCTGGCATCCGCAGTAATGAAGATAAGGTAGCCGTTCCATGCGAATTCAAATCGTGGCAGTAGGAACTAAAATGCCTGGCTGGGTTAGTCAGGGAACCAGCGAATTTCTGCGTCGGTTTCCGGCCGACATGCCGGTTTCTTTTACTGAAATTGCCGCCGGTAAACGGGGTAAAAACGCGGATATTCCCCGAATCCTGCACAAGGAAGGGGAAATGATGCTGGCGGCGGTCCCGAAAGGCAACCGTATTGTCACGCTGGAAGTTACCGGCAAACCCTGGGATACGCCCGCCCTGGCCGCCCAGCTGGATACCTGGAAAATGGATGGCCGGGATGTAAGCTTGCTGATAGGTGGCCCCGAAGGATTAGCACCAGACTGCATTGCCGCGTCCGAACAAAAGTGGTCGCTGTCGGCGCTGACATTGCCGCACCCGCTGGTTCGGATTATCGTGGCGGAAAGCCTGTACCGGGCCTGGTCGGTCACCCAAAATCACCCTTACCACCGCGAATAGTCATTATGCCAGCCAAGCGTCAGCACATCAGAGACCACAGCGCCGAGGCCAATCTGTTTGCCCGTCGCGCCACCATTGCTTTTCTGATCGTCGTTGCCATGCTCGGCGTGGTCCTGAGTAACCTGTATGTACTGCAGGTTAAACAGCATGAGGACTACCAGACCCGTTCTAACGGCAACCGCATCAAGGTGATCCCGGTAGCCCCGAATCGCGGCCTGATTTATGACCGCAACGGCGTGTTACTGGCCGAAAACCGGCCGGTTTTCAGTCTGGAAGTGGTACCGGAAAAAATTGCTGACCTGGACGCGACACTGGATGAGCTCACCCGGCTCATGGCCATTACGCCTGAAGAAAAAGACACCTTTTTTGCCACCTTGCGGGGTCAGCGGCGCTTTAAACCGGTGGCCTTACGCACGCAGCTCAGTGAAGAAGAAGTCGCCCTGTTTTCAGCGCAGCAGCATCGATTTCCAGGCGTCTCCATCGAAGCCCGGTTAGCCCGGCATTACCCGTTTAACGCTACCCTTACCCATGTTTTGGGCTATGTATCCCGAATCAATAAAAAAGACCTGCAAAAACTGGTCGAGGCCGGCGCTGAGGCCAATTACGCGGCGACCCATGATATTGGCAAGCTGGGCATTGAAAAGTACCACGAGGACCTGCTTCATGGCACCGTCGGCTACCAGCAGGTGGAAGTCAATAATCAGGGTCGGATCATTCGGGTGCTGGATACCGAGCCGCCAGTGCCGGGTAAGGATCTGGTGCTGAATATCGATATCGAATTGCAGCTGGCAGCCAGCAAAGCCCTCGAAGGCGAGCGCGGTACAGTGGTCATCACGTCACCCAAAACCGGTGGCGTGCTGGCAATGTATTCCAGCCCCAGCTACGACCCAAACCTCTTTGTGCACGGGATAAGCAGAAAAAATTATGCGGCGCTGCTGAATTCTCCTGACCGCCCGTTAATCAACCGGGCTACCCAGGGACAGTACTCCCCTGCCTCTACCATCAAACCTCATTTGGCGCTACTGGGGCTGGAGCAGGATGTCATTGACGAGCACACCACCATTAACGACACCGGTCGCTATCGTTTACCTAATGTAAGTCACGTGTGGCGCGACTGGAAGCGCTGGGGGCATGGCGAAGTGGATGTCGCCCGGGCCATCGAGGTGTCCTGCGACACGTTTTACTATGACCTGGCCTACCAGCTGGGGATCGACAAAATCAGCGAAGCCATGTTTGAATTTGGCTTCGGCGAATTTACCGGGATCGATCTGTATGAGGAGTCTGACGCCAATATGCCCAGCCGGGGCTGGAAACGGGCGCGGTTTAATCAGCCCTGGTATATTGGCGACACCATACCGGTAGGTATAGGACAAAGTTTCTGGACTGCTACCCCGATTCAGCTTGCTCATTCGGTCAACACACTGGTTAGTCGTGGTGAGCGGTATGTCCCGCAGATACTGCGGGGCTATCGTTACGAGGACGGCCAGGTAGAACTTGAGCCACTGAAGTCTTTACGCCCGGTTCAGATATCCGAGCCGGCGAACTGGGATATCGTGCTCAACGCCATGCACGATGTGGTTCACGGTGAAGACGGCACCGCCCGCCACGCGTTTAAGGACACCACCTACGAATCGGCAGGCAAAACCGGCACCGCCCAGCTCTTTTCGGTGGGTCAGAATGAAAAATATGATGAAGATGAGGTTGACGAGCGGTTACGGGATAATGCGCTGTACGTCGGTTATGCGCCGTTTGACGATCCGGAAGTGTCGGTGACCGTGGTCATTGAAAATGCCGGCGGCGGCAGCGCCAATGCTGCGCCGGTTGCCCGTGACATGATGGATTTTTACTTTCGTCACCACACGTTTAACCCCACACCGCTGGCTAACGCCAGTGCCCCCCAGGGACGCCAATGAAACGTACCACGCTCAAGCCCAATCAGACTTCCCTGCTGCAGCGCATTCACATTGATGGCTGGCTAATGCTGGGATTGTTAGCGCTGATGGCGGTGGGTCTGATAACGCTCTACTCAGCGTCGGGACAGGATCCTGGCCAGATGGAGCGCCAGTTCACCCGGCTGGCCGTCGCGGCAGTGGTAATGCTGGTCATGGCACAGGTTCCCCCCATGGCGTATCGCCGCTTATCCGTGTATGCCTACGGGCTCGGGCTGCTGATGCTAATAGCGGTGCTGGTTGTAGGAGTAGTCGGCAAAGGCGCGCAGCGGTGGCTTGATCTGGGTTTCATTCGGTTTCAGCCCTCTGAATTAATGAAACTGGCCGTGCCGATGATGGTGGCCTGGTACATCAGTAAATTCACGCTGCCTCCCCGGCATATGCAGGTTGGGATCGGCTTTGCGATGGTGGTGGTGCCCACCATACTGATTGCCCGGCAGCCTGACCTGGGTACCTCGCTGCTGATTGCCAGTTCAGGGATTTTCGCCATATTCCTGGCGGGAATGAGCTGGAAGCTGATTGGCTTTGTGGCTGTTGCGCTGGGTGCCTTCGCGCCCATTATGTGGTTTTTTCTGATGCAGGAGTACCAGAAGCAGCGCGTTACCACCTTCCTGAATCCGGAAAGTGACCCGCTTGGGGCGGGGTATCATATTATTCAGTCCAAAATCGCCATTGGCTCAGGCGGAGTTGAAGGGAAAGGCTGGTTGCAGGGCACTCAGTCGCAACTTGAATTTCTGCCTGAGCGACACACGGACTTTATATTTTCGGTCTTCAGTGAGGAATTTGGTTTGCTGGGTGTGCTGGGTTTACTGGCTATTTATTTGTTTATCATTCTGCGCGGGCTGATTATTGCCAGCAAGGCACAGGATGCCTACAGTAAGCTGCTGGCTGGCAGCATTACACTAACCTTCTTTGTGTACGTATTTGTGAATATGGGCATGGTGTCTGGCCTGTTACCTGTGGTGGGTGTCCCCCTGCCGCTGGTCAGCTATGGAGGTACTTCCATGGTGACATTAATGGCAGGTTTTGGCATGCTGATGGCAATCAGTACGCAAAAACGGTTTATGTCGCGGTGATACGTCAGTTTTCTTATTCGCTCATTTTTCTTATCGTAACGCTGGCTGGCTGTCAGTCTGCCCCTGAAAGCCGTTATAAGCAGAAGCACGATTCTGCGCCGGCGTTTGCCCACGATGCACCGGCGATGATCGATGCGGTGCCTAAATATGAACCCTATCGCACCTTCAACAGCCGCCCTTATGAAGTACTGGGCCAGCGCTATTACCCCATGCAATCCGGCAAAGGTTATGAGGAAGAGGGCTATGCGTCCTGGTACGGGCAGAAATTCCACGGCCACCTTACCTCCAATGGTGAAACCTATAATATGTTCGCAATGACGGCAGCGCATAAAACCCTGCCCCTGCCCTCATATGTCAGGGTGACCAATCTGAACAATGGCAAACAGGCCATCGTGCGGGTCAATGACCGCGGCCCGTTTCACGACAACCGCATCATCGATTTGTCCTACGCAGCCGCCATCAAACTCGATTATCACCAGCATGGCACTGCCAGGGTGAAGCTGGAGGTCATCCATTTTGACGAAGAAAATAATGTCACCGTGGGCACCCAGCCTACGGTCAGCTACGCAGAATATGCCGGCCTGGTGCAACCCGAGCCGGCTACGCCGGCAACAGGTGCCACAGGTGCAACGGCGACTTATATCCAGGTTGCGGCGTTATCTGACATTGAACGCGCCCGTTCAATCTCGTCTGTATTAGCTTCACTTTACCAGGTGCCAACTGAAATCCCCCTGGTCAACAACGTCTACAAGCTGCGGTTAGGCCCTCTGCACGACCGCTTTCAGGTAAAAATGCTGTTGCACGAATTGAAAAATAACGGCTACCCCGAGGCGTATACGGTACAGGACACCCTGTAAGGCCGGTAAATGTGGCCAAATTATGGCACTGGCCTGACTTATCGGGGGCGTGACCGTTTTAGGCTCGCGTTCGTCGCCTATTCAGGTAAACTTTTCCCATGAGAGCTAGTCCAATGTCAGGGCTTGCGGTAAACTCCACGAGATCACATTCACCTTTGTAAACGGTAGAACAGTAAAAGAATCATGTATAAACAACTAAAGTGCGCAAAACCGACTACCTTCGCTCAATTTCTGGCAGGGCTCTGCATGCTGCTCACGCTGGCCACCACCTCTGCAACCGCCGCAGTAGTGACGCCACCGGCCCCGAACGTTTCGGCCAAAGGCTTCGTGCTGATGGACCACGAAACCGGGCATCTGATTGCTGAGCAAAATGCAGATATGCAACTGGCACCGGCCAGCCTGACCAAGATCATGACAGTATATGTGGTGGGCAAAGAGTTGCAGGCTGGCAATATCAGTCTGGACGATGAAGTGACCATTTCTGAAAATGCCTGGGCAAAAAAATTCCCGGACTCTTCCAAAATGTTTATCGAAGTGGGCACGAAAGTTAAAGTCAGTGAGCTGTTGCGTGGCATCATCGTACAGTCTGGTAATGATGCGTGTGTCGCCATCGCCGAACACGTGGCCGGCTCGGAAAGTGCGTTTGCCAGCATGATGAATGCACATGCGGCGTCGCTGGGCATGACCGCCAGTCATTTCGTAAACAGCCACGGCCTGCACGACCCGGACCATTACACTTCACCCCGTGATATGGCCATTTTGTCCAAAGCACTGATCAATGAAACGCCGCAAATGTACGACATCTACAGTGAAAAAGAGTTTACGTACAATGGCATTAAGCAATATAACCGCAACAGCCTGTTGTGGGATAAAAGTCTGAATGTTGATGGCATTAAAACCGGCCACACCTCAGACGCAGGGTACAGCCTGATTACTTCTGCAGCGCAGGGCGATATGCGACTGATTTCAGTGGTAATGGGAACGGACAGTGAACGTGCCCGTAAAGTAGAAAACAAAAAGCTGCTTCGTTATGGCTTCCGTTTTTATGAAACGGTGACGCCGTACCAGGCAGGCGACAGCTTCGTCGCCCACCGCATTTATATGGGCGATAGGGAAACGGTAGATCTTGGAATTAATCAATCTACCCCCATTACCATACCCCGTGGGCAGGCGAAAAACCTTGAAGCCAATTTTGAGCTGGATAAGAAACTGGAAGCGCCGCTGGCCAAAGGTCAGGTGGTCGGTACACTGTATATCCAGCTGGATGGCGAGGATGTAGCCCGCTATCCGCTGGTCACCCTTCAGGAAGTGCAACAGGGCGGCTGGTTCGACCGCATTAAAGATTACGTGCTTTTGCAACTGGGGTTTGAAGACTAAAACATCTCCCCCACTAGTTCACGGACGGCCAGATTGTTATAATCCGGCCGTTTTTGTTTTTACACCCGTATGTAAAGGATCCCTGATGGATACCCGATTTGACGAGCTGTTGGACTTTCCGACACACCAGACATTTAAAGTCATGGGCGTGGCCCATGAAGACCTGCCGGCACAGGTAGTGGCCTGTTTACAGGAACATGCCCCCGGCGATTACGCCCCCACCGTGAAGCCAAGCAGTAAGGGTAACTATCATTCGGTTTCGGTGTCAGTAAGGGTAACCAGTAAAGAGCATATGGAAACCATTTACACCGAGCTGGCCAAGCTGGACCTGGTAAGAGTAGTACTGTAAGTGACGAATCACAGTAGTAGCCCGCTGATAGTCAGGCAACTGGGCCGCCAGGCGTATGAACCGGTGTGGCAACACATGCAGGCGCTGACCGATACCCGGGATGACACCACTGCGGATGAAATTTGGCTGGTAGAGCACGATCCTGTATTCACCCAGGGCCAGGCGGGTAAGGCTGAGCACATTCTGATGCCGGGTGACATTCCGGTAGTGCAGGTGGACCGCGGCGGCCAGGTTACCTATCACGGTCCCGGTCAGCAGGTCATTTACCTGCTTCTGGACATAAAACGACGCAAACTGGGTGTCAGACACCTGGTAAATGCCATGGAAAATGCCGTTATCCATCTGCTCGCACGGGACAACATTGAAGCCTACGCTAAAAAAGACGCCCCTGGCGTCTATGTGGATGAGCGTAAGGTATGTTCGGTGGGGCTGCGTATCCGTCGCGGCTGTTCATTCCATGGACTGGCACTAAATGTTAATATGGATCTGTCGCCGTTCCAGCGTATTAACCCCTGTGGTTACGCAGGAATGGAAATGACAGACACTGCCCGACTGGGCGGCGTCGAGACGCTGGAAGCTGCTGGCTCGGCGCTGGTATCCCTGCTGTTGTCAGAGCTGGGAATCCAGAACATCCTCAACAAAGAAGGTTTCGATGAGTAACGCACGACCTAAAGCCGGGGTAAAGCTCCGCGACGATGAAAAAGTTAAGCACATCCCTGTCACCATAGTACCGACAGAAAAAGAGGAAATGCTGCGCAAGCCTGAGTGGATTAAAATTAAGCTGCCACGTACTACCGATCGTATCGATCATATTAAGAAGACGTTACGCAAAAATAATCTGCACTCGGTGTGTGAGGAGGCAAGCTGCCCGAACCTGGCTGAGTGTTTTAATCATGGCACCGCCACGTTTATGATCCTGGGTGATATCTGTACCCGACGGTGTCCGTTCTGCGACGTGGCGCACGGTAAGCCACTCCCGCCCAGTGCAGAAGAGCCGCTAAAACTGGCCACCACCATCGCGGAGATGAAGCTTAACTATGTGGTCATTACATCGGTCGACCGGGATGATCTGCGCGATGGCGGTGCACAGCATTTTGTAGACTGTATTAATGCAATCCGCGAGCACAGCCCTGAGACCACCATTGAAGTCCTGGTGCCGGATTTCCGCGGCCGCATGGACCGGGCGTTGGAAATTTTCGAGCAGGGCTTACCGAACGTGTTTAACCATAACCTGGAAACCATTCCCCGGCTTTATCGCGAATGCCGCCCTGGTGCCAACTATCAATGGTCACTGGATTTGCTGAAAAAGTTCAAGGAACAGCACCCGGAAATTCGTACCAAATCCGGCCTGATGATGGGAATGGGTGAAAGCAGTGAAGAAATCCAGGGGGTGTTACGGGACCTTCGGGAGCACGGCGTCGATATGCTCACGCTGGGGCAATACCTGCAACCGAGTCGCCATCACTTCCCGGTGAAAAAGTATGTTCACCCGGATGAGTTTGATGCGCTGGGCGACTATGCGAAGTCTATTGGCTTTTCGCATGCTGCCTGTGGGCCTATGGTGCGCTCCAGTTACCATGCCGACCAACAGGCCGCCGGTAAAGAAGTGAAATAATCTCTTCCAAATTAAAAATCCCGCTTAGGCGGGATTTTTTGTTTCTGCAGCCGGGCTATATAGGCTTTAGCGTACTGTCGTATTCGTAAACCCGGTTACGGCCATACTGCTTGGACTGGTACAGGGCAAGATCGCTGGCTGAGGACAGGTTTTCGAAGCTATAGCCTACCTGGCGGGTATCCGCCACACCGAAACTGGCAGTCAGGGTAAATTGGTGGCCACTGGGCGTAGAGTCAATCGCTTCGATGGCCTCCCGGCATTCTTCCGCCACGGCCAGCCCCTGCTGGGCATCGGCGTCGACAATCAGGATCGCAAACTCCTCGCCGCCCATGCGACCCAGCGTGCAGTTATCGTCGCACACCGCCTGCATCGCCCGTACCACCTCCCGCAACACCCAGTCGCCTATCTGATGGCCATAGGTGTCATTGATCTGTTTAAAATGATCCAGGTCCAACAGAGCAACACTTAGCACCCCCTCCTGCTGCTGGGCTTTCTTTATCAAGCGCTCGGCCCGCTCAGCAAAAAAGCCACGATTATAGATTTGCGTGAGCGAGTCGGTGCGGGCGAGGTGCCTGAGCTTCTGCTGAACCCTGCGGCTACGGTAAGACCACATCAGCAGGCCGAACACCATAACCGAGGCAAGGAGTAACGCCAGGTATAACTTTTCAGCCCGTTCTGCGGCCAGCTTGTTTTTCTGGTCCATCAGGGCTAGCTGGCTTTCTTTACGACTAAGATCAAACTTCGCGCGCTGCATAGCCAGGGAGCGCGCTACCTCAGCAGTATGGTAGTCGTCGCGGGTGGCTATTTTCATTTCAAGATAAGCCACCGCATCCCGGTAGTTGCCTTCGGCCTGTTCCACTTTAGCCAGCACATCCAGCGCTTTTAAGATGGGGGGTCGGTATTCCTGTTCGCGATCGCTTTCCAGCACTTCCAGGGCCATTTGCCGGGCTTGCGCGTAATCGCCTTTTAACAACGCCAGCTGAGCCCTGGCCGCCTGTTGAGTGGTATCCATATGGATAAAATCGATATCTTCAAGGACGCTGGCAATTCGTTCGTCGACCTGCTCTGCCATATAAATGTCTTCTATCATCACTAAATAGCGGTAATAAAAAGAGCCGGCGTACGCCACATAAAAATACTGTTCGGCCTCCTGGCACAGCGCGATAGCATCTTCAAAGACTTGCTGGGACAGGTCCCTGGAATTCGCCCGGTAACTGGATTCAGCTTTGTGCGCCATAGCAATGCAACGCTCAGCGTCGGTTGCTTCGTCAGACTGTAAAATTTTATCGATATAAAAGCGCGCCATGGCATGCTGATCGATTTCCACGTGAAAAACGGTAAGGCCACGATAAACATCAATCTTTGAGCGCGGATCCATGTCCGGGATCATCGCTTCCAGTTTCTCAGCCAGCGCAAAGCTTTGCGCCCATTCAGCGCTGTACACCGACAGGCCAATGAGTGACACCAGCAGACGCACTTCAATGTGGTGCCCGCGGGCGTCCTCCAATAAGCCGTGATAACCGGCGAGGGTTTTCGCAAGGTCACCATCATAGGTGGATAAATATACGTCCAGATATCGGTAGTGAATTTTTTCGTCCGCGGACAAGGTGCTTGCATCTATTTCGTCAAGCATCTTGCGCGCGCCCACCGGATCAGCTACTCGCAGCGCTTCTATCGCCACTAATTCATCATGCCCGGCCGCCGCTACCTTGCCTGATAAACAGACCGTTAACAGACAAAGCAGGCCGAAAAACGCAGCGAAATTACGCAACCTTGTCTTTCTCTGGCGTATCATCAGGTTCAGGAACAGGCGGCGTGGGTTCGTGAGGTTCAGATATCGACAACATGGCATGTAGCGGTGCAACACTGCTTTTCAGGCCATTGACTGCCAGCTCCTGCTGTTCAGTTAAGGTGATATCACTGGCTACCGCGCCCCGCTCAGCCAGTTTAACCAGTAGATTTATTGTATTCATGGTGCTCTCCTTGTGACCCAGGCAAACATATTGCCCAATGCGCCCTCACGGGCATCCGCTACGCCATGTCGGCTGCGTTGATTTGTTGTAATTGTTGTACGGTTTCAGTGTCAGGCTGCATGCGTTCAGACGGAGGAATAACCAGTGTCGTCACTGGGGTGAGGTCTGCAACCGGCAATTCACCCAAAGGCAGCCAGTCTATGCGCACGGTGTCGGTGATCAGGGTCGGGCACTCATACAATGCCACCTGATGGTCAGCCGGATAATAACGCTCAAGCAGCGTGACCAGCACGCGGCGCTCATCTGCACTGCTTACCCGCTTGGCAATGCTGATATCGCCGGCAAGGGCAATTTGCCACAAAATCAGGTAGGCAGACGGGTCCAGCCGACGCCGGTAAAACATCACCTGACTGGCTTCATAATGCTGACAGCCGTAATAACCGGGATCGATACCCATATCGGCGTACAGGCAGTCCTCTGCGGAGATGCCGGGCTCCATACGCGCTTCAAATCCTTCGGCGCGGGCGGTTGCTATAGTTTGATGAGGAACCCGGGCAAAGACGCCGGGATGACCATAAAACGCCGCGACGACGCGTTTTCCGGCACGCACTTCGGTCAGCATTTCAGCCTGCATCTCCTGATAGGTGATGCGGCGATCTTTCTGTTCGGCGTAGAACCGTTGCAATGAACGAACATCGGCGTGCATACCGCTTATCCACTGCTCCATAATAGGATGGCAATTGGAAAACACCACGTCGGCGTTTTCGATAAGCGATTTACAGCGCGAACTCATGTGCGCGCCCAGCGTCATTCCAGGCCCGACACACACTAAACTTCCCTGTTTTTTATGCATAACCACTGCAAGTCACACTTATTATTTTTTTCTTAGTATGCCAAAAATTTTAAGACAGGTAACCCTAAATCTGGTAGCGTGATGTCAAAAATCGCCGCGCTGAACGGTGAATACCACGGCGCCCACCGCGAAGCGCCAGGTCCGCCTTCCCGGTCATTCCGTTAATCCTGTGCGGCAATAATATGCAACCGGGTTTGCCGGCCATCCAGGTAAACCACCTGTTCGCCGTCAAACAATGCCTGCTCCTCCAGCATGATTCGGACAGGCTCGCGCCAGTGCTTCAGGTCAACCCTGGCATTGAGCTCAATGGCATACAGGGTGTTAGGGTACATAATGTATTCGCCACTACCCGCCACTCCCTGCTGTGCGTCCCACATACCAATAGTGACGCCGGCTCCGTGTCCGTGCAAACCAATCGGATGGGTGTAGATAGTCGGAGTAATCCCTTCGCTTAGGGCTGCCTGCCGGGCCTGTAAGAGAATGGTGTTACCACTGCGTCCCGTCTGAAACTCGCCGGTAACAATATCCTGGAGTTTATTGCCCACCGCCAGGGCCTCAGCTAGTGCGGCGGGCGCTGACTGCTCGTCGCGTTTGAGTACGTAGGCATGTTGCTGCTGGTCTGAATGTAAGCCCAGATAACGCAGTCCAAAGTCGACATGCAGCAAGTCACCGCGGCGGATGATTTGTGCCGTGCCCTTGCGACTAAAATCTTTGCCATCAGTAGCCGTCTGCCGCTGCAGCGAAACGCTGGGATGAAACCAGTTGTCCAGGTGCCTGCGCTGCGTTTCTTCCCGCAACCACCATTCTACATCATCAGTGGTAGTGATACCGGGTGTAATAACAGCGTCTGAAAACGCCGTGGCAATCATCGTGTGGCCAATGCGGGTCAGTTGCTTATAGTAGGGCAATTCCTCCGGTAGCCTGGTTTCCAGCCAGCCAACGGCCAGCTTCTCAGCGCTGACCAGCTGGCCTCGATAGCGCTCAGGAAGTGCGTGCTGCAGGGCAGCCAGTTCGGTCGCCGCTATGCCGTCGGCCAGGCCGTAATGGTCAGACTGGTTAATCCCTATCCGCGCTGGCTGTTTGGCGCTGATGAGGGCGGCTAGCGCCTGGTACTGGTCGGGATGCTTACGGGGATCCCAGGCTGGCTGGAACAAACTGCCTACCTGATAACGCGACACAGCATAAAACTCCAGCGGCTTGTCCTGAGGTGGCGCGTAGATCACCAGCATGGTTCGGCGTCTGGCAGACATCCAGTTGGCGGGTAACATGGTCTTCAGCACAGGATCTTCATTATATTCCCGTGCAATCAGCACCCACATGTCGATATTTTCCCGTGCCATTAACACCGGTAATATCTGTGTCGCTCTGGTCCGGGTAAACCGGTCCATCGTGTCGGCTCGTTCCTGCAGAGGTAGCAGCCCGTGCGGCTCACCCGGCTGTGCGACCACCGCACTCACCCACCCCAGCATAACCAGACTCAATAATATCCGCATTGTGATCCCTTTGCTTAGTACGCTTATCCTTATTGTCGACACGCTCGGCGGGTAAATACAAGTCATTTAGTGCCAACAGATGACATCAGAGGCCGGCCTGATACAATGAGGCCAAAAAGCAAAGGCATTGACCATGCGAAAACATATTTATATTGCCTACACAGGTGGCACAATTGGCATGAAGCCATCCAGCCAGGGCTATGTACCGGCGGCCGGCTTCCTTAACCGCACGCTGGCCGATATGCCTGAATTCCATCGCCCTGAAATGCCGGCATTTACCATTAAAGAATACGATCATCTGATTGACTCGTCGGATATGAATCCGGCCCATTGGCAGCAGATTGCCAACGATATCGCTGACAATTACGACGATTACGACGGTTTCATTATTCTGCATGGTACTGACACCATGGCATACACCGCGTCTGCACTAAGCTTTATGCTGGAAAATCTGGCCAAACCGGTCATTGTGACAGGTTCCCAGATCCCCTTGGCTGAGCTGCGTTCTGACGGCCAGGTAAACCTGCTCAATGCGCTGTATATTGCGGCAAACTTTCCTATTGCGGAAGTCGGGTTGTTTTTCAATAACCGGCTATTACGGGGTAATCGCAGCCGCAAAGTGGATGCCGACGGATTTAATGCGTTTGACTCACCGAATTTCCCGCCGCTGCTGGAGGCGGGCATCAATATCCGCCTGAAAGCCGGCAAACTGGCCAGTGAGAGTAACGGGCCGTTGCGTGTGTCGCCGGTCTCTGCTCAGCCCATTGGCCTGGTAAGCCTGTATCCGGGCATTGCGCCGGAGGTACTAAAAAACACCCTCCAACAACCGGTGAACGCGTTAATTTTGTTAAGCTACGGGGTTGGTAATGCACCGCAAAGCGACGCCTTGTATGCCCAGCTGCAGTATGCCAGGGAACGGGAAATTCCGGTTCTGAACTGTACCCAGTGTCTGCGGGGGCGGGTGAACATGGGTGGCTACGCCACCGGGCATGGCTTATTGGAAGCGGGGGTGTTGTCCGGCAGTGATATGACGCCCGAAGCGGCATTAGCCAAACTCCATTACCTGCTAAGCAAACCCCTTACTTTTGATGAACGAAAAGCCATGCTGGTCCGCGACCTGCGTGGCGAATTAAGCGAGTGACAGACAATGACCGTAACTCAAGGAACCCTGCGGAAAATGCGGGTGCATGTGGATGACACCCATCTGGTTCAGTATCAGTTACCCGTGGGTGAACAGCTTATTGCTATGAATGAACTGATTGGCCGCGAGGTGTCATTAACCCACTCCGGCAACATTTATTGTGTTCATTGCCACACTAAAACCAAAAAAAGCTTTAACCAGGGGTACTGTTACCGGTGTCTTATTACACTGGCTCAGTGTGACAGCTGCATAATCAAACCGGAGCAGTGCCATTACCACGAAGGCACATGCCGGGAACCTGAATGGGGCGAGCAACACTGCCTGACTGATCATTTCGTGTACCTCGCCAATACCGGCACCCTGAAAGTGGGCATTACCCGCCACGTCTCCGATACAGTGTCCTCCCGGTGGATGGACCAGGGAGCCAGCGAAGCGATGGTGATCTTACGGGTAAAAGACAGACTGACCAGCGGTGAAGTTGAGACGCTGTGTAAGCAACATATCGCGGATAAGACGAACTGGCGCACTATGCTCAAAGGAGAGCCGGCGCACGCCGATCTGGCAGCCACACGGGATCGCATCCTGGCGGAAATACAACCCCAGCTAGATGCGTTACAGCAGCAAAAAGGCCTGCAGGCACTGAGTACAGTGACAACTGACCCTGTCGCAATAAATTACCCGGTGGAACAGTATCCGGACAAAATCAAATCCATAAATCTGGATAAAACCCCGGCCTTCAGTGGGACGTTACTGGGTATAAAAGGCCAGTACTGGATGCTGGACGGCGACCGGGTTATTAATATGCGCAAATATGCGGGTTACGAGGTTGAGTTAGAGTATTAACGCGAATACCTGGTATGTTTTTGCTGGGTGTTTTTTAACCGCACTTACAGTATCCTTAAGCCCGTGAACACTACGGATAATAGTTGTGACATCAGCGCTACACTTTCAACACCTCGCCTTTTTAGGGCATCAGCTGCGGCGTTCCCCTGCCCGTCGTGGCGCTACTGTATGCCTGTTATGGTTAGCCGTCTGGCAACTGGGCCTTATCGGTGAATTGCATACTCACGCCAGTGTATGGTTTCCCGCCGCCGGGCTAAGCTTTGCTGCGTTACTGGTTGGCGGTCGAAGCGCGTGGTTACCGCTGGCTCTGGCGGCAGTGCTGATCACCTTTTGGGCCGCTGATTTCTACCACATCCCGCTTTCGCCGGGTGACACCCTGATCGCCGGCCTGGCATACGCCGCTGCCCATATCGGGCCTTATGCTGCCGGTGCCTGGCTGGTACGGCGTGTGTCGCAACGCATGCCAGGTCAGTTGCCGCTGCTGATTTTGTCTTTTTTGTTGAGCGCCTTACTCACCACATTACTGGCCACCGGAATGGGGATGCTGGCGCTGACCAGCGCCGGCATGATGGCACCCGCCGATATCTCCGGCACCTGGTTTGCGTACTGGATTGGTGACTTAGCCGGTGTCGTGGTAGTGACACCGTTTTTCCTGCCGCTGTTGCGTCAGCTATATCCCCGACCCGCCTTTTCGTTAAAGGCGTATTTATATGCCAACGCCCCCAGTCACACTGGCCTTACCCTGTCCACAAAGCTGTTTCTGAATAGCAGCATAGTCATGGCGAGTATGTGGTTGACGGCCACTGTGGGCACCACCGAAAGCGCGTTTGCAATTTTCTTTCTTGCCGTCAGTCACATGTGGATGGCCTGTACAGAGAGTCCACTGGCCAATGTGATCAGTCTGGCCTTCAACAGCTTTCTGATTGCGTTTCTGGTGGCGCTGTGGTCGCTGACAGAGTTTGTTATGGTGTACCAGTTCGCCATAATCGTGATTGCCAGTAATGTTCTGTTCGGCCTCGCCTTGCCGAAACTGGTGGCAGATAATGGCGAGCTTGAACGGCGTATAGGGACCGACTCGCTCACCTCAGCGGTATCTCGTGACGGTTTGTTTGAGCATGCCAGTACCATCTTCACGCGCGCCGGGGAGACGCACAGCCCGGTGTCTGTGATCATTTTTGATGTGGACAGGTTTAAACAAATCAATGACCGTTACGGCCATCAGGCCGGCGACAAAGCATTACAGCGCGTGAGTGCCGCGGCCAAAGAAGTACTGCGGCCCACGGATATTTTAGCGCGCTTCGGTGGCGATGAATTTGTGGTGCTATTACCAGACACCGGGCCGTTGGTGGCGGCACAGATAGGCCAGCGACTCCATGCCCATACCTACGACCTCACTGATTTACCCTGTAAGCTGACCATCAGTGCTGGCATTGCCAGTAGCCAGCCGGGCGATAATTTTGAGGCAGTGTTTGAGCGGGCCGATCATGCTTTATACCGCGCCAAACAAAACGGCCGTAACCAAATTCAGGATGCAG
Source organism: Alteromonas sp. (assembly GCA_052032275.1). Lineage (GTDB taxonomy): Bacteria > Pseudomonadota > Gammaproteobacteria > Enterobacterales > Alteromonadaceae > Alteromonas. The sequence goes on from JBPEWW010000127.1 coordinate 17,267, forward strand.
CCAGCCGCCATGTGACCGTGTAATTCAGCTGACTTCTTCCCCTTGCAGTTCACGGGCAAGGTCATCCAGCTGCGATAAGGTGGCGTCAAACTCGCCGACCTTATACCTGTACGAAACCGCCACATGGTGGTTATTTCGCCCGTAGCGCACCCGCAGTGCTTCTGCGTCGAAGTGCCTGACCGTGTTGAGAAAGCGGTACGCCAGTGGCTCGGAAGGGAACGCAAACTCAATATTATTTTCCATTCTTCACCTCCTCCACTCCGGCCAGTGCTGCCAGGCACTGCATGAAGCGCGTGGTCAGTGTATGCTCCGACTCGGTGGGCAGCCCATGGGCCAGCCAGGCACTGATCAGGGAATCTGCTGACCAGCGCTCGCCACGCTCCAGTCTGGCCGAGAGCTGCGCAAGCTGCAACGCCAGACGCACATCGGTGTCCTGCTCAGGCGTTGTACGCGACAGTGCCATTTCCAGCGCCACAGTCAGTTGGTGCCGGCTCAGTTCATCACCGCCACCATCCCGCAGGTGCCTTTGCCACTGTTTATCAAGCTGGTGCCATTGTGGATGCTCAGCGGGTACACCGGCGTCACCGTTCGCGACCTGGCGGATTAGCTCCGCGAGAGCCAGGTACTTTTGACGCTGCTGCTGCGCCTGTTGCTGGCGTTCCAAGTCAGCTAGCTGCTGGGTGATGCCAGCGAGCTTACGCCGGCCCTTTTGCTGGACAGCATCAGGCAGGGCCCGCAGCTCGTCAGTCAGTATTTGAAGCTTTTGGTTGCTTGCGTTCAGTGAAGACGCACTGATCTCAGCACTGAGCGAACTGGCTTTGCGCATCCACGCCTTCAGGCTTGCATCACCCGCCTGGCGTTGTTGTTGCCGTTGCTCTTTTACAACAGCAAACACCCCGTCATTGGCCTCTCTGAAGGCCTGCCACAGTTTTGTCTCGTGACGGCGGCCGGCGTGGCCCACCGCTTTCCACTGCTGCTGAAGCTGCTGTGCCTGGTGGGCGGCCTGCTCCGGCTCTGACGCAGCGCTCAGTGCCTTTACCTGTTCCACCAGCCGCTGCTTAGTCTGACGATTCTGCTGATACCAGTCATCCACCCGTTGCTGCGCCGGTAACAGGGCCTGCTCAAACGCGTCTTTCAATTGCTGATAGTGTTTCCGTTCGATGTTACCCGCCTGCCGCCACTGCTGGCGTAACTTATCAACTCTGGCAGCCAGCTCGGCGACGTCTTCAGCATTGGCGCCGGCTAAATCCCGGGCCGCTGTCACCAGCTGATGTCGCTGCTCTGCTGCTTGCTCGCGCTGTCTGGCTTGCTGCGCGTAGTATTCACGACACGGTACAAACGCTTCTTCCAGAACGGCGTTGAACGTTGCCGTATCGGTGTCGTCCTCATTACCAGGCAGACTCAGTGACTGCCATTGTTTACGTAAATAGCGAATGGTCTCGGCACGTTCATGCACGTTTGTTACCGGGCTGGCCGCCAGTTCCTTCGCTTGCGTAATCAGCTCCGGGCGACGTGGCGCCGCTAGATAATGCTGCCATCCCGCCAGACGCGAGACCGCCTCTTCAGCTTGTGTATAACGTTTACGCAAACGTTGCTGCTCGGCTTCAGGCAACGCCTGATAGCTTGTGCGCAGTTTATCAAAGCGCCCCATGGCTGCCCGGTACCGCCCGCTGCTGACCAGGTTATCCATGGCGTTGAGGTGCTTCCGGCACTGTTTCACGGCCTGTTGTGTTTCGGCTTTGTGCTGGTCATTATAGTGCTGCCAGTGCTGCTGACAGTCGCGCATCCGGCGCTGCCAGTCATCCGGTATGGTGTGGAGCACCGCGGTCAGCTCCCGCCACCGCGTTGCCAGCGGCAGGTAATCCTGTTCGTATGACCGCTCACCAGTGGTCATCGCTTCCACTTTTTCGAGCACCTCCAGCGCTTTTACTGCTTGTTGCTGCTGGGCACTAAAGTCATCCAGCTGTTTGGTTAGCGCCTGTTGAGCGGCCAGAATTTTTTTCCTCACCACCGACTCAGGCTGACTAGCGGCCAGTACCTCGCTCTGTTGCTCGAGCTGGCGCACCGTGTTACTGACAGTCTCTACCTCTGCCAGGGTCGCCTCGTGCAACCGTGTTTGGTACAACCAGTCAACTGCCTCCCTGGCCGCAATCAATGCGGCCTGCGCGGCATTGATTGCCTGCGCGCTGCGCTCAGCTTCCTGTTGCTGACGCCACTGGGGTGCTAAGGTATCTAAATGACCGCTGACTTGCGCCTCGATCCGGCGATATTTGCCGTTAAGTTCTGCCTGGGATTCCGCATCCAGACAGGCAAAACTGTCAGCAAGTTGCTCGAATTCCCGGGTTAACGCCTGATGCTGCTCCTGCACGCTGGGAAAGTCGTTTTTCTCTATGAGCGCCCAGAGTTTGGATAACACCAGCGTCGCGTCCCTTTCCAGCTGTACCGGCCGGTCCTGTTCTGCTCTTATCGCGGTAAGCTGCGCTTCAATAAATGCCTGACTGTCTGCATTGTGGAGTTTTTTATTCAGCCGGGTTAACCAGCGTGTATCCGACTCATTTGCCAGCAATGAACGGGTCAGCCCGGCATCATCCGCCGCCACGAGTACCCGTTCCGTAAAACTGTCTCGCCCCACCTTGTTAACCAGTTGGCGTATAAAACTATGATCACGAACCAGCGCGGGATGGTGATCCAGTACCCGTAAGATGAGTTCGACCGGGGCAGATTCCAGCAGGAAGGCTTTTCGTTCAGCGTCGTTTAGCGCCTCGGACTGAAATAAGGCGGACTCGACTTTTGCCCGTGCGGTACGCTGCACTTTGTCATTGCGGGCTATCTGCGACATTTTTTGCCACAGCGCAAACGAATTAAGCTTGTGAAGCGCAGCCAGACTCACATCGGCGTCTGCATCATTAAAGGCCAGCTCATGCAATACTGACTTATCTGCAGGCTTGGCTGCGGACAACCCCTCCACGGCGCGGATGCGTTTAGCAGGATCTTTGCTCTTATGGGGCGGGGTAAGAATTCGACTAAATATCATCCTGTTTAAACCGTGCAATGGTAGACCCATCGTCCTCTGGTTGTGCGAGTTCCTTTTTAAAATCCTGCTTGCGTTTATGCACTATTTCACCGTCAGCATTGATGGTCATATGCTCTGTGGATCTTGCCACTTTCGCCTGGTAAAGCATGACCGCATGCAGGGTGGTTTCTTTTTGTTCATCGTTAAGCGGCGTCCCGTCCGGCCACTTACCGGTTTCAGCGGCCTGACGCAGGCGTTCGTAAACATCTGGCGTCATGGCGGCTAGCATGGCATCTATATTCATGAGTCACTTCGTTTAATTAGGACAATTCGTACACGGTTTACTATGTACCACACAAAACCAATCACACAGCTTAACATCGCCAGGTTATGTTGCAGGTCACCGGGTTGCGCACCGCCCCAGTACATGAAGCCGAAACCGGCGACAAATATGAGCATGGCAATAAGAGACTGATTCTGGATACTGTGCAGTTTTTCAAACCGCTTCAGGCTTTTTTTACGTTCGATGTCTTCCGTGGACGCTTTACCAATTCCAAACCCACAATGGGGGCAGGTTTCGGCTTTATCTGAAGTTTTTTTGTTGCACGAAGGACAATTCATTAGTGCCATGGAGTGCTCCTGTCTAAGCGTTTAAGTATGTAACCAGGGCAGCTATGGTCAGCATAATAGAAAACAGTCTGTGCGACTGTTTAGATCACTGAATACAAAAAATGCGTGTCAGTGCAAAATCTACGGCTACCTCATTTGCACTGCCACGCATTTTACCAGCTAACGATTATTTGTGTACTCGATTCCAGTAATCGTTAACCGTTTGCTTCATTTCTTTACTCAGTAGCATGATACCAAACAGGTTAGGCAGGGTCATCACAACGATGGCCACGGCAGACATTGCCCACACCAGGGTCGTGTCGGAAAATGCAGCCCACCAGAATCCGGCCACGTAAATGACCCTGTAGGGCATCACAGAACGTGGCCCAAACAGGTATGTCATCGCGCGGTCACCATAATAGGACCAGGCGATGGCCGTTGAGAAGGCAAACAGCATTAGTCCCACAGACACGATGTACTGACCAAAGTCTCCGAACAGTCCCCGGGTAAATGCGATAGTGGTCAACGCAGCAGAATGCACCAGTGACTTACCGGTCACTTCCAGATTTTCTTTGACGGGCTTACCGTCTCTTATTTCCAGAGTCCCGGTGAACGGGTCTTCTGAACCAACCGAGTAGGTCACATCTTCTGCCACGGAACGGGCGTTCAGTAATGTAAAGCCGCTGCTCACAGCAGTACCGTTTACGACGGAAATCGTGCCATTATAAGGCAGTACGGCATTCCCCTCTTCGTCGTTAAGGTAACCATACAGTGCATTCACGTCGGCCTGATCGGTATCACTGTACTGGCCCGCTACAAAGTACATATCAGCGCGATCAAAGTTATTCTCGTGCTTCTCTTTCCATACCCCTGACGACAAAATAACCAGACCAGTGATTGTACAAATCATAATGGTATCGATAAACGGCTCGAGTAACGACACCATCCCTTCCGAGGCTGGTTCTTTAGTCTTAGCTGCAGCGTGAGCAATAGGTGCAGAGCCCTGGCCGGCCTCGTTCGAGAACAGCCCCCGGTTAACCCCACGGTTAAATGCATACGCCAGTGAGGCGCCAAGGAAGCCGCCGGCGGCAGCAGAGCCTGTAAAGGCATCACTGATCACTGCCATGAAGGAAGGACCAATGTTTTCCAGGTTGGCAAAAATTACCGCAAACGCACCAATCAGGTACACGACCGCCATTAGCGGTACCACTTTCGCAGTCACCGCAGCAATCCGCTGTATGCCGCCAAGAATCACCAGGGCCAGTAAAATAGCCAGCACACTGCCCACCACCATAGGCTCAAAACCAAAGGTGGCTTCAATGCTCTGTGCAATGCCGTTACTCTGCGGCAGGTTGCCGGTTCCAAACGAACTGACAACTGTGGCAATGGCAAAGGCCACCGCCAGCCATTTCATGTTTAAGCGGCGATCCATGTAATACATGGGTCCGCCGGCCATGGTGCCGTCTTCAGTTTTAACCCGGTATTTATGTGACAGTGTGACTTC
>JBPEWW010000128.1:0-24350 GCA_052032275.1 Alteromonas sp.
AAGCTGGCCACGTAATCAGCCGGTGCCAGCCCGCTCTCTGCATACTGAGGTGCCAACGGCTGACTATGATCCAGCACGTGATGGGCGCCCATCTCCGTAGCCCAGTCCCGGGTTACCTGGCGCGACGCGGTGGCGATGACAGTCAGCGAGGTAAGTTGCCGCGCCAGCTGAATCAGCATAGAGCCGACCCCACCAGCTCCTGCGATGACCAGTAAAGTGCCGGCATGTCCGGTGGAGCCTTGCTCCACGCCAAAGCGGTCAAACAATAATTCCCAGGCCGTCAGGCTGGTCAGTGGTAAGGCGGCTGCCTGGGCGTCAGACAAGCTGGCTGGCGCAGGGCCTGCAATGCGTTCATCGACCAGCTGGTATTCGGCATTGCTGCCGGGCCGGCTGATATCGCCGGCATAGAAAACCCGATCGCCCACCTTAAAATGTGATACTGCACTGCCCGTCGCCTGCACCACGCCTACCGCATCCCAGCCCAGTACCTTAAAGCCCTGCGCGTCCGGCTCGGCAGATTTACGGATTTTAGTATCTACCGGGTTCACCGACACGGCATCCACTTTTACCAGCAGATCGTGGCCTGCCGGCGCAGGTTTTGCCAAATTGACTGATTGAAACGCATGTGGAGTCAGTTCCGGGGTCGCTTGTTTGTATCCTATTGCCAGCATGGGCACTCCATTAATTGGTGAGCTCACTGTCACTGTAGATGGCCGCTGCCCTGCTGACAAGGCCCGCCAGTCAACCCGCCATCGCTAAATAGTTTGCTGGCTGGTGCCATGGCCGGCTGCGGCAAACATTAGCGTATTAATAGGTGCTCCGGGGGCCACCCTCAGCCCCCTCATGTTGTTCTACTGCGCTTATCGGGCGAGCCGTGAAATAGCCGTCGACAACGTGCAATGCTTAGCGCACTATTAGGTTACCAATCCAGCGATGACGCCATTACGTTAACAACGCGAATGCACGAAAAAGGACTTTCGATGAGTATTGAACAGCAGATCATAGCCGCGATAGACGCGCTTTTCAGCAACGATAAGATCGTGGAACAGGACAAAGCCCATGTTGCGTTAATTTATGAAGAAGCGCAGCGCCTGTCCGGTCAGCAGAAACAACAACTGTCCGAGTATTTGCTGAACAGTGCACTGCCGCCGGATAACGAACTTCCATTGCTGTTTTTCCTGTACGACTGCTTTCAGGATATCCGCTTTCTGGAAGCGACACTCCCACTGGTGCCTGCATCACCGTCCGTGCCCTGGTTTTATGAGTTCTACTGGAATATGGCGCAGCGCCTGTTTACCCGCAGCGATGACAGCAGCAAGATTCAGTCAGTTATGCGGGAGCGCTTTTACCGCATAGCAGCTAAGACCAGAAAATTCCTGACTGCCCGGCGCCTGGTCTCCAAACAGCTCTCCCTGACCGCCCCTAAGACCATTGCTATTCTGGTTCCGCAGCTGCGCAATATGCGCCACTCCCCCACCCGGGAGGCATTTAATATTGCCCTGCACCTCCAGCATTACCACGACTGCCATGTGCACATCATTAATACCAACGGCATGAGTTATAAAAATTGTCTTCAGTTGGGTTTACTCATGCCAGCCACCTTTCATACCAATGAAAGTCTATCCGGACAGCAACAGGTGCCGGTTAACTACATGCACTTTGACAGTAAGGTAAACACGGTGAGCTTTGAGGCCGGCCCCATGACCAGTCAGAAAATTGCCCAAATTGCCAATGTACTGAAACAGTTAGAGGTGGAAGCCGTGATTGCCCACGGCGATAACTTACTGGTGATGGAAAGCCTTTACGGGTTTTACCCGTCGCTTTTTGCCACGACCGGGGGCGTCGTGCCCTACAATCATTGCGACGCCTACTTTATTCCCGGACGTTTGTTTACCGACCAGGCGAAAGCGCTGGCAGCCAGCTACAACCATAGTAACTTTATGCTGGAAAGTATGCTGGTTACTCCGGAAGGTAAGGCCTCGCAGCCTGCCGCACGTGCCTCTTTTCAACTGGATGAGCACGACTTCCTGTACCTGGTAGTAGGCACCCGGCTAACCGGTGAACTCGATCACGACTTTGGTGTTGCCTGCGAGACCCTGCTGCAACACAACCCCCAGGCGAAGATAATCTTTGCAGGCACACCCGAGCTGGATTTGACGAAGTATTTTGACCCGGCGCTGGTCTCCACGGCCCGAATATTGAGCATTGGATTTCAGGATGATTTACCGGCTGTGTCAGCAATGTGTGATGTTTACCTCAACCCCAAACGCTCAGGGGGCGGCACCAGCTCGCAAACGGCCATCCTCAACGGACTGCCGGTGGTGACCCTGGATTTTGGTCATATCAGCGCCATTGTGCCAGCCGACAAACGTATGGCGAACTGGCAGGACTACATTGCCTACGCGAATAAACTCTGTCAGGACAGCGCGTTTTTGACCGGCGAAAGTGACCGCTTCACGCAGCACTTTATCCAAAACCTTGACTCGGCGTCGCAGGTGGCACGCATGTATGACAAGCTGACAGAGGTTGCTGCGGCGTTTGAGTAACCTTTGCCACGCACACTGCTCTGCCAGTTTGCATGGTGCGGCCCAGCGGTTATGCATAAAAAAAGCCTTGATGACCAAGGCTTTATTATGCGGGGCACACTCAGTGCGTCAGCGTGATTGGCTTAGCTCCCTGCTACTCCCATTCAATGGTGGCCGGCGGCTTACCGGAGATGTCATAGACTACCCGCGAAATACCATTGATTTCATTGATGATACGGTTGGAGACCCGGCCCAGAAAATCGTACGGCAGGTGTGCCCAGTGCGCTGTCATAAAGTCGATAGTTTCTACCGCACGCAGTGACACCACCCAGTCATATTTGCGGGCATCGCCCATCACCCCCACCGAGCGAACCGGCAGGAAGACCGTAAATGCCTGACTGACTTTGTGATACAGCTCGGCCTTATGCAGCTCTTCTATAAAAATGGCGTCGGCCCGGCGCAGCAGGTCGCAATATTCCTTTTTAATCTCACCCAGTACACGCACGCCCAGCCCCGGTCCCGGGAACGGGTGACGATACAGCATGTCATAAGGCAGACCCAGTTCCAGGCCAATCTTGCGCACCTCGTCTTTAAACAGCTCCCGCAACGGCTCAACCAGCCCGAGATTCATTTCCTCTGGCAAGCCTCCTACGTTGTGGTGGGACTTGATGACATGGGCCTTACCGGTTGCTGAGCCTGCTGACTCAATCACATCCGGGTAAATGGTGCCCTGCGCCAGCCATTTGGCATTCACCAGCTTGCCGGCTTCCTCATCGAACACATGCACAAATTCATTGCCAATCACTTTGCGTTTGGCTTCGGGGTCTTCCACACCGGCCAGCTTCGCCAGGAAGCGATCTTCAGCATCAATTTTAATGATATTAAGGCCGAAGTGGTCACCAAACATTTCCATGACCTGCTCGCCTTCGTTCAGACGCAACAAGCCATTATCGACGAACACACAGGTGAGGTTGTCACCGATGGCCTGATGTAACAGCATCGCAGTCACAGACGAATCCACGCCGCCGGACAAGCCCAGAATCACTTGTTCATCACCCACCTGCTCTTTAATACGGGCCACCGCATCGTCGATGATAGCCCCCGCCGTCCACAGCTTCTCGCAGCCGCAAATATCCATCACAAAATGAGACAGTACCCGCATGCCCTGTTTGGTGTGTGTCACTTCCGGGTGAAATTGCACGCCGTAAAACTGCTTTTCTGCGTTATAGATAGCCGCATGGGGGCAGGTCGCGGTCTGGGCAATGGTTTCAAAGCCCTCAGGCACCGCTGACACTTTGTCACCATGGCTCATCCACACATCCAGCAGGGCATTACCGTTGCTGCCGATGGTATCTTCTATGTGAGTGAGTAACGGGCTTGGCTTAACTATCTCTACCTGCGCATAACCAAATTCACGTTTATCAGCCCCCAGGACACCCCCGCCCAGTTGCGCAGCCATGGTCTGCATGCCATAGCAAACGCCCAGTACCGGCACGCCGGCTTCAAACACATAGTCAGGGGCGCGCGGAGAACCCGGCTCCGGTACAGACTCTGGGCCACCTGACAAAATGATGCCCTGTGGGTTGAACTCACGTATCTGTGCTTCGGTGACATCCCATGCCCACAGTTCGCAGTACACGCCAATTTCCCGCACCCGGCGGGCAATAAGCTGCGTGTATTGAGAACCGAAATCCAATATTAGAATGCGTTGATCATGTATGTTTGTGGTCATGGTATAGCCCGTAAAATGTAAAACAAAAGAGGCTGGTAAAAACCAGCCTGCTAGCAGTAGTAAGAGATGTGCTTAGCCCAGACGGTAGTTCGGGGCTTCTTTGGTAATACTGACATCATGCACATGAGACTCTCCCATGCCGGCTGATGTTACCCGCACAAACTGCGCCTTGGTGTTCAGTTCTTCCACCGTCCCGCAGCCGGTCAGGCCCATGGCCGAACGCAAGCCGCCCATCTGCTGGTGAATGATGGTGGCGATAGGCCCTTTATAGGCCACCCGCCCTTCAATGCCTTCCGGTACCAGTTTTTCCGCGTTATTGGATTCCTGGAAGTAGCGATCAGATGAGCCGTGGCTCTGATTCATGGCACCCAGTGAGCCCATACCACGGTAAGACTTATAGTAACGTCCCTGGTACAACTCGACTTCACCCGGCGCCTCTTCGGTACCGGCCAGCATGCTGCCGACCATCACACAGCTGGCACCCGCCGCCAGTGCCTTGGCAATATCGCCAGAGAAGCGAATACCGCCGTCGGCAATCACCGGGATGTCCGTCCCTTGCAGGGCCTCAACAGCATCGGCCACTGCAGTGATCTGCGGCACGCCGCAACCGGTGACAATCCGTGTGGTACAAATTGAGCCCGGACCAATGCCAACTTTAACCCCATCCACGCCGGCTTCGGCCAGCGCTTTTGCCCCCGCAGCCGTCGCCACGTTACCGGCAATGATCTGCAAATCAGGGTACGCCTTACGCACGGTTTTCACACGGTTAATGACCCCCTCCGAGTGACCATGAGAGGTATCAATTAATAATACATCCACCCCGGCCTCGACCAGTAATTCAATCCGTTCATCGGTCCCCGGACCAACCCCCACTGCGGCTCCTACCCGTAACCGTCCCAGTGAGTCTTTACAGGCATTCGGCTTATTTTCCGCTTTCTGGAAATCTTTAACGGTAATCAGGCCGGCCAGCTTGAAGGCATCATCGACCACCAGGATTTTTTCAATGCGGTGCTCGTGCATCATCTCCAGGACTTCTTCCGAGCTTGCCCCGGCTTTTACCGTGACCAGGTCCTCTTTCCCGGTCATAACACGACTGATTGGCAGCTCCAGGCGCTTTTCAAACCGAAGATCGCGACCGGTGACAATGCCCACCAGATTGTTTTCTTCGTCAGTTACCGGAAAGCCGGAATAGCCCAGACGCTTGCTCAGGGCGATAACTTCCCCTATGGTGGCGTCCTGTTGTACCGTAACCGGGTCGGAAACCACGCCGCTTTCGTATTTTTTCACTTCGCGAACGTGATTGGCCTGCTCTTCCGGACGCATATTTTTGTGGATGAATCCCATGCCCCCTTCCTGGGCAAGTGCAATTGCCAGACGGGCTTCAGAGACCGTGTCCATTGAGGCTGCGACCATAGGAATATTCAGGGTCACCCCGCGCGTTAGCCGGGTTTTCAGATTGGCAGTATGAGGAAGAACCGATGAATGGCCGGGAACCAGCAAAACATCATCGAAAGTGAGAGCTTCTTGGACGATTCGGAGCATGCAACAACACCTATTCAGTTAAGGGTTAATTGCGGCGCAATTGTAGTGTTTTTTATATTTCAGGTAAACTCTATTCGCACAGATCAGGACACTTTTTTCACATGATATCGACATCACCGGGCACAACCCGTCAAATACTCTCGGTCACCCGCCTTAATCGGTTAGCGCGCACGGTTCTGGAAAGCGAAATCGGGCTGGTCTGGCTGTCTGCCGAAGTCTCTAATTTCGTCAGCGCCGCCTCCGGCCACTGGTACTTCACCTTAAAGGATAATAAAGCCCAGGTGCGTGCGGCTATGTTCCGCAATGCCAACCGGACTGTTCGCCAGCGCCCCAAAGAAGGCGACAAGATATTAGTACGGGCATCGGTAGGCCTGTACGAGCCCCGGGGCGACTATCAGCTTGTGGTCGAACATATGGAAAGTGACGGTGAGGGGCGTCTGAAACAAGCATTCGACGCGCTGAAAATGAAGCTGCATGGCGAGGGACTGTTCGACAGCAACCGCAAACGGCCACTACCCGAGCATATTCGCCGCATTGGGGTGATTACCTCCCCCAGCGGCGCCGCGCTGCACGATGTATTAAGTGTGCTTGCCCGCCGTAGCCCTGCCACCGAAGTGATTGTTTACCCCTCCATGGTGCAGGGTGACACTGCCCCTGCGCAGCTTGTTCATGCCCTGCAGCGCGCCAACGCCCGTAACGAAGTCGATGTTATCCTGTTAACCCGCGGCGGCGGTTCGCTGGAAGATCTCTGGGGTTTTAATGACGAAACCCTGGCCCGCACTATCGCCGGCTCTGCCATTCCTGTTGTCAGCGCGGTCGGCCATGAAGTGGATGTCACCATTGCCGATTTTGTCGCCGATTTGCGCGCCCCGACGCCCTCTGCAGCAGCGGAGCTGCTAAGCCAGGATCTCAGCGGCGTGCTCCAGCAGTTACACCAGTTACGGCAGCGGCTACACCGGGCCTGGCAGCGGCATAGTGACAACGCCCGGCATGCCTTGCGCAATCAGCAGCAACGCCTGACGGCCCAGCATCCGGTTACCCGCATCCAGTACCAGTCACAAACACTCGATCGTATTCAGGACGCCCTGCTGCAGGCTATGCAGCGACGTATCAGCCAGGCCGGGCAGCGCGGCGCGGTGCTGGCGTCGCGGTTACGTCAACAGGATCCGGCACGCCTGATCCGTCAACAGCAACAACGCTGTAGCGAACTTGCACAACGCAATACCCGGGCCATGCAGTTACGGCTGCAGCACGCCAAAGCCGGACTCAGTCAGCAGGCGCATTTACTCAACTCTGTGAGCCCGTTATCCACCCTCAGTCGGGGCTACAGCATAACGCTGCACGAGGAGAAAGCGGTAACCGACGTGACCTCAGTTAGCAAGGGAGACACCCTGCGCACCCGGGTAAAAAATGGCGAAATTGTCAGTGTGGTAGACAGCACACAAGCCACCCCCAACCCGGCCTCTTAACGGACAGGCCGACGATGTAACACAGGCATTGTTAAGGCGCACGAATTGCGTCACACTGCGCTATCTGGTGGCACAGTGGCTACCGTCAACTGATGGGCAGGATGCGTTGAACAGGCTGGTATTAATAGCGATAGCTGGAATATTGGGGGGCTGCCAGTCTGCGCCGGCAGAGCTCAGTGATGCGCCCCTGTTAGCGCAACCTGTTGAGACCGGGTACCGCGTCAACGCGCCGATAGCGTTTTTCTCCACGTATCCCAGTGCTGCGGCCAGCGACGCCTGTCTGGCGATCAGCCGCGCCGGCACACCGTGTCAGGACGATCAGGTCTCACCCCAGGCGTTTCTGTCAGCACTCAGCGCCAGCGAGTGGTTTAGCGAGGTGTTACCCTCAGCAGCCAGTGCTGACTATGAGCTGTTAGTCGCTAATCAGACCACCACCATTCATACAGCGACGCCATGGCAACAGTTTTTGCATAGTCACACGCAGGGGTATGAGAACTTGCCTGCCCGGTTTCGCAGCTTTACTGAATTGACCATTCAATGGCGGGGCGTGGAGATTGACAGCCGGTTAATCAAACTTGATGTTGCGGCGCTCAATGCAGGCGCGGAACAACACGCGGCCAACACTATTTTGTCTCAATGGTGGCTGGCAGTGAGCCAGGCCCAGGTATTCAGTGCCCGCTATCTGTTTACTGCGCTTAAGGCCAGTGACTATTTCACTCAGATGACGCTGCCAGAGGCGATTGGCGATTTTGTACGTCAGGATACCCAGTTGTACCATGATCCGTTTAAGGGGGTCATCAGCCGTTACCTGCACCCTCAATATGACAGTGCAATGCTGGATGTGACCGTCTACCCTGTCCTCGCGGCAAATATCGACACACCGACCACGGCGCTGGCGGCTGAACTGGAGCAGGATAAATTGCAGGCACAGGCGGTTTCATCAGACAAAGGCATGACACTGGATGATCACGGTGGTATTCAGCCCTTTATCATCGGTGCGGGTGACAGCAGTCAGGAAGGCCGGGTATTGCAGCTGGCCGCCAGTGCTGAGCATGCGGAGACCCTGTTCGCCAGCACCTATGTGTTCCGGCAGCAGGACAAAATTATCAAATTTACCACGACCTTTCCCCGGCACGTCGCCGATCCGCTGATCGCGCAGGCACTTCCAGAGATTGTGGTTCCCGGGCCTTCCCGCCTGATGTCAGAAATCAGGCGGTTACAGAGCGCACAGACACCGCCACAGCAGTAATAACTCACCGGTCTATGCCAATGCAGAAACCAATACGGCGCCTGTCAGGCGCCGTATTTTTTATTGCAGCAAGCAGTCGCTCACTTGGACTTCTTATGAAATGACATCATGCGCCGGCGCTTGCGCTGCTGCGACAAGGTCAGCTGATTTTTCTTATCCTCAAACGGGTTAGCGCCTTCACGGAATTCAATTTTGATTGGCGTACCCATGACATCCAGCGAACGTCTGAAATAGTTCATCAAAAACCGCTTGTAGGAGGCGGGTAAATCATGCACCTGATTGCCATGGATTACGATCACCGGCGGATTGTAGCCACCGGCATGTGCATATTTCATTTTCACCCGGCGACCACGAACCAGGGGGGGCTGGTGATCTTCCTGGGCCATTTCCATGATCTGGGTCAGCATGGACGTATTAATACGCTTAGTGGCGCTATTATACGCTTCCTGGACCGATTCAAACAGGTTACCGACCCCCGACCCGTGCAGCGCCGAGATGAAGTGCAGACGGGCGAAGTCGATGAAGCCCAGCCGGCGGTCCAGTTCGCGCTTAATTTCATCTTTAACGTCGGTGTTCAGTCCGTCCCACTTATTAACTGCAATCACCAGTGAACGACCGGAATTCAGTACAAAGCCCAGCAGACTCAGATCCTGATCAGACAGGCCTTCCCGGGCATCCACCACCAGCAACACCACATTGGACTCTTCGATGGCCTGCAGGGTTTTCACAATCGAAAACTTCTCAACCGCTTCGGTGATCTTGCGGCGTTTTCTGACACCGGCTGTGTCGATAAGAATATATTCCCGCTCATCCCGGGACATGGGGATATAGACGCTATCCCGGGTGGTGCCTGGTAAGTCGTACACCACTACCCGCTCCTCACCCAGAATGCGGTTAGTCAGGGTCGATTTACCCACGTTTGGCTTACCGACAATCGCCAGCTTAATCGGCCGGTTTTGTAGTCGCTCCAGCTGACTTTCGGCATCCTGTTCTTCCTCTTCCTGACGAGGCGGTACCTGCATGTCAGGAAAACTGTCGGCCAGTGGCGCCAGGGCAGTATTCATCAGCTGGCTGACACCACGCCCGTGGGCCGCGGCTATCTGGTAAATGCTGCCCAGCCCCAGTGAATAAAATTCCGCACTTTCACTGTCGCCATCGATGCCATCCACTTTATTGGCCACCAACAGCACTTTCTTGTCGAGTCTGCGCAGGTGATCGGCAATCCCCTGATCGGCCGGTAGCAGGCCCGCCCGCGCATCCACCAGAAACATAACCACATCGGCTTCTTCGATTGCCAGTAGTGACTGCTGCGCCATGTGCGCATCAATGCCTTCTTCATCGCCAGTGATACCGCCGGTATCCACCACAATAAACTGACGCTGTTCAAAGGTCGCCTGGCCGTACTTGCGGTCACGGGTGAGACCAGGAAAATCGGCCACCAGTGCGTCGCGGCTATTGGTAAGCCGGTTGAACAAGGTAGATTTGCCCACGTTAGGTCGGCCAACCAGTGCAACTACAGGAATCATGAAAAATCCTAAAACTGAATAAAACGAAAACCGGCCGCATTATTTGCGGCCAGTTATATTATGGCGGGAGTATACCTGTTTCGCCACACTGAGTCAGTAGTGGCGCTAACGGCTAGTCTGGTGTGGTCACAGCGGCCACCACGCCATCGCGGGTGACGGCTACAATGGCATCATTGACTTTTAAAGGTGCCACGAAGATTGATTCATCATCGTCATCGTCGCCAACGGCAACCCGGGCCACAATTTTGCCGCTTTCGGCATTGAGCCAGTGCAGATAGCCCCAGTTATCCCCTACCACGATATGTTCGCCTACAGGCTCTGCCGCCGTCAACGAGCGCCCTTTCAGGCCACTTTGCGACCATAGCTCTACGCCGTTACGACGATCCAGTGCATACACGTTAGACTTTTTATCTACCACAAACAGCTGGTTACCCTGCAACGCGACGTTGCGGTATGCGGCGTATTCACGCTTCCACACTACACGGCCGCTGCGCAGCTCAACCGCCGCCAACGTGCCATTGTAAGAGATGGTGTATACCAGGCCGCCATACAACAGCGGTGAGGTATCTATATCAACGATACGTTCCAGCTCCGTTGCGCCTGACGGCGTGGCAATTTGCGTTTCCCACGCCAGTACACCGGTTTGCAGCAAATTGACCTGCAGCTTGCCGGTTGGGGTACCAATCAGGGCACCGCCATTGGCCGCCACAGGCGCGGAGATACCACGCAGCGTAAGCGGTGGTGTATCACTCTCATGGCGCCACAACTGCTCACCGGTATCGGCCTTAAAGCCAAACATGACCCCGGCCCCGGTATTCACTACCAGGATCCCTTCGTCCAGAGCCGGCGGCGCCAGTACTTCACCGGCAATCGACGCCTTCCACAGCGGCTCACCGTTTTTTGCATCCATGGCCATGACCAGGCCATCTTCGGTGCCTAAAAACAGTTTGTTGTCGCCGACTGTGATGCCCCCGACCTTAGCAGATTCACCACTGCTCCAGATTTTACTGACGCTGGCGAAAAAGCCGCTGTCACGAAACGTCGCTAAATCACGTTCCCAGACAGTGTCGCCGGTGGCCGGCTTAAGTGCACGGACGTCGCCATGCCGGTCAGCAACGTACAGCGTGTCGTACGCAAATACCGGACGCAGACGGGAGAAGTAATGATCGACACCTTCACCGATATCAGTGGTCCATTTCACCTGTGGGGTAAATTCTGCATCGATAGGCTTCAGGGTACGAATTTCCAGTTCTTCCTCATCGGCGAACCAGTTAGAGACCGTCGTACAGCCTGACAATGACACTGACAACGCCAGTGCGAGACCAACAGCGCGTGTAAATCGACCTTTGCGGTCACACGTTTTCAGAGACAATTCGATTACTCCGTTTTTTATGAACCCGCTGCAACAGCCAGATTATCTAACTTCATTTGCAGCAGTGGGTTGTTTGCATTTTTTTCCAGCGCACTGGAGTAAGCCATACGCGCATCATCAAACTTGTCCTGGTGCACGTATACGTCACCCTTAACCTCACTCACCTGAGCGGCAAAGGCGTCATCGTTAATATCATTCAGTGTGGACAGCGCCGCATCGGGTTGGTTCATTTCTAATTGCACCCGGGCCAGACGAATACCGGCAATACTTTTAATGTGCTGATCTTCTGCATGGGTCACCACCGTGGTCAGGTGTGCTGCGGCGGAGTCCCAGTCACGCTCTGCAACCGCCTGACGGGCAGCCAGCAGCGCCGCGATGCCAGCATAGCCACTGTCGGCGTTTGCCTTAATAAACGCATCCAGCTCGGCAGCGGCCCCTTCCTGCCCCAGCTGTTCCACTTTCTGCTGGTAAGCGATAGACGCCTGCTCACGGGTTTCAAGCTGATTATCTGTATACCAGCGCCAGCCCCAAAGGCCACCCAGGCCAAGTGCTGCGCCAACGATTATGGCCGTACCATGCTCTTTCCAGAACCGTTTAATCGCTTCTACCTGTTGTTCTTCTGTCGCGAACTGTTCCATTATTTCCTCTTGATTCTACCACTGTGGCCGACCCTCGCCGGCACGGTTCCGTTAATCTAACACTGACTCTAATGTTGCCGCGAGGGCATTCAGGTCAACTGACTGCTGCTCGCCGCCATCCCGTAACGGCTTCACCATTACCGTCTGTTGTTCTGCTTCTTCGCTGCCCAGTAACAAGGCAACCTGTGCGCCGGTTTTATCCGCCCGTTTAAGCTGCTTTTTAAGGTTACCGCCACCACAATGCATCATTACCCGAATATCTGGCATGGCTTCCCGTAGCTGCTCGGCCACGTCCACGGCATACTGCTGGGCGTCGTCACCCAGTGCAGTGACGTAAACATCAGCACAGGTATCTGGCAGCGTTTCTGGCTGCAACGTAGTCAGTAACAGCACCAGACGCTCCATGCCCATGGCAAAACCTACCGCGGGCGTGGCTTTACCACCGAGCTGCTCAACCAGGCCATCATAGCGACCACCTGCACACACCGTCCCCTGGGCACCTAAGCTGTCAGTGACCCACTCAAACACGGTGCGGTTATAGTAATCCAGACCACGTACTAACCGTGGATTGACTTCAAACGTAATGCCGGCGTGCTCCAGACGATTACATAGCGTCTCGAAATGGGTTTTAGACTCTGGGTCCAGGTAATCCATTAGTGACGGGGCATCGGTAATGGCTGCCTGCACCTGCGGATTTTTGCTGTCCAGTACCCGCAGCGGGTTGGTTTCCAGGCGACGCAGGGAATCTTCGTCAAGCTGGTCGGCGCGGGCTTGTAGGAATTCTACCAGTGCCTCGCGGTAGCGCTGACGTGCTTCATTTGAGCCCAGCGTATTAATTTGCAGGGTGACATGGTCGCTAATGCCAAACGCTTTCCACAGGCGCGCGCTTAATAATATGACTTCCAGATCAATATCCGGCCCGCCCAGGCCATAGGCTTCTACGCCAAACTGATGAAATTGCCGGTAACGGCCTTTTTGCGGACGCTCATGACGAAACATGGGCCCTAAGTACCATAACCGTTGTTGCTGATTGTACAGCAGCCCGTGTTCGTTACCCGCGCGCACGCAACTTGCTGTCCCTTCCGGGCGCAACGTGAGGCTGTCGCCATTCCGGTCTTCAAAGGTGTACATTTCTTTTTCGACGATGTCGGTGACTTCGCCGATAGAGCGTTTGAACAGATCGGTGCTCTCGACAATGGGCGTCCGAATCTCCTGGTACCCATAGCTGGCTACCACCTGCCTTAGCACTGCTTCAACTTTCTGCCAGGTGCCGGATACTTCTGGCAGGCAGTCGTTCATGCCGCGTATAGCCTGAATTGTTTTAGCCACGTAAAAATCTCATACCGCGTATAAATAAAAGCCCCGCATTATAGGGGCTTTACCGTGAAACAACAAACGCAGGTCACCTCAGCATGGTTATGCTGCCAGGCTGACCTGCCAATCGATTAATCTTTGACCGCTACCGGGATTTTATTCGCTGCATCAAGCTGTGACGCTTTGGCACGGATGCGGGTTTCCAATTGGTCGACCAGATCATCGTTACTAAGACGCTCTTTCTGGCGTTTACCGTCCATGTAGAAACCACTCATGTTGCGCGCACCGGTCAGCCCCAGGTCAGATACCTCTGCTTCGCCAGGCCCGTTCACCACGCAGCCTATGATGGAGACATCCATAGGCGTAAGAATATCTTCCAGTCTTTGCTCCAGCGCATTCACCGTACCAATGACATCGAATTCCTGGCGGGAACAGCTCGGACACGCAATGAAATTAATACCACGAGAGCGGATCCGCAGTGACTTGAGGATATCGAAACCCACCTTAATTTCTTCTACCGGATCTGCCGCCAGCGACACCCGCAGCGTATCTCCAATCCCTTCAGATAACAGCATACCCAGGCCCACTGCGCTTTTGACTGCGCCAGCGCGCTGGCCGCCCGCTTCGGTGATCCCCAGGTGTAGCGGCTGATCTATCTTGCTGGCCAGCAGACGATAGGCACCGACCGCCAGAAAAACATCTGACGCCTTCACACTGACTTTAAACTGGTCAAAATTGAGTTTATCGAGAATATCCACATGTCGCATGGCCGACTCGACCAGCGCTTCCGGGGTGGGTTCGCCATACTTTTCCTGCAGGTCTTTTTCCAGTGACCCGCCGTTTACACCAATGCGAATAGGAATATTTTTGTCACGGGCACAATCAACGACAGCCCGCACCCGTTCCATATTGCCGATGTTGCCAGGGTTAATGCGCAGACAGTCTACGCCATATTCCGCGACTTTCAGGGCAATACGGTAGTCAAAATGAATATCGGCCACTAACGGCACGCCGACCTGCTTACGTATTTCACGAAATGCTTCGGCCGCATCCATGGTTGGCACGGAAACCCGCACTATCTCACCACCTACTGCAACAATCCGGTTAATCTGGTCAACCGTCGCGGCCACGTCGGTGGTCTGGGTATTGGTCATTGACTGAACCGCAATCGGCGCGCCATCGCCAATAGGGACATTACCTACATTGATACGGGTAGATTTACGGCGTTTAATCGGACTCTCTGAAAACATCGTTATTCCTGAATCGGCAGCGAGAAACGTGCGGTACGACCATTTTGATAAGAAGACATGTCGACCGGCTCGCCATTAACTGTAATCTGAACATTATCCGGTGCGCCGAGAGTAACTTCAACCGGCGGTACACCTTCTATTTGCATCACCCGGCCAGCTTGTTTTACGCCGTAGGCGATCGCTTCCCCGGTGGCGTCCTGAATATTCACCCAACAATCTTCACCAAATGTGAAGGCCATCCTGATCGGCTGGGTCTGGCCACCCTGACTGTCACTTTCTACGGAGGCAGGGGTTGTGGCAGACGCAGCCTGGTCTGTGGCATCAGTTCCCTGGGCTTCAGTCTCTTGCGGCGATGTCAGCTGGCTGGATGTATCAGCAGGGCTGTCGGTTTCTGCGGGTGTACTGCTATTCCCGGTGTCAGTGTCAGCGTCGTTACGCCGGGTTTCATTCACCGGGATCTGGCCACTCCCGCCTAACGGTTGCACGGTGTCGCTGTCCCGTTCACTGGCCTCGTTGGTCGCTTCCGGGGTGTCCACGGTGGTTTGTTCCTGCCCCAACTGCGTATCGTCAGATTGCTGATACCACCACGCTACCACACCGGCGAGCAGTAACAGGGCAATTACCCAGGTCACCATCATCCAGCGATCATCATGGGCTTGCTTCGCAACCCGGCGTGAAAAGCTTTGTAAATTCGCCGACGATCTTGGCGTATCATGACAACGCTCAAACTCCGCCACCACGGTTTGCGAGTCCAGCCCAAGCTGCTTCGCATAATTGCGCACATAGCCTTTGGTGAACGTGACGGACATGCTGTCATCAAGACGGTCGTTTTCTATGTCGTCAATTTGCGACGCTTTTAAAAACAGCCGTGACGCAATTTCATCCTGCGTCAGGCCCTGCGCTTCGCGGCCTTCGCGCAGCATCTTGCCCGGGCTGGCCGCGGCCGGCGTGTCTGTGTGTTGTTCCGCGTTAGGTTGCTGTTCTTCTGACACCATCAGACTTGCTATTCCTCCTGCTGTTGTGGTGGCACTAACCAAAGCTTCATACCGGCAAAAATCGCGCCAGCAGTTTCAAGATTGTTCCACTCCTGCAGCGTGGCCATTTTGAGGTTATATCTCAAGGAGATACGGTACAAGTTCTCTTGCGCTTGCACAACATGAAACCGCGGCTGCGCGGCATCTTTATTTGTGTCAGTGGTCGCACGTGTCTGCTCGGCACTCCGGGAAGCAGCCTTAGCTGCCGAGGCTGTGGCCGGACGCGGTGCGTCATCGGCAGCACCGGTGACCGCTGGCTTCGCTTTGCGCATGATGACTGCCGCCGGCGCGTCGTCGCGGCTGCGAAGGTAAGCCGTGGCCTGGGGGCTTTGCGGGTACATGCTCACCAGCATGTCACCAAACCCCGCCGCTTTTTCGAGGTTTTGCTGCCCCTGCGCCACCCGCACAGCCAGCCAGAGCGATTCTGGACTCACCCGGGTCACACGCTCCAGTCGGGCCAGGGTGTCAGCGGCCTTGTCCCACTGTGCCGTTTCCAGGTAAAGCTCGGTAAGCAAAAACAGGCTCTTTGCCCGGGTAGGCTGATAATTGAGCGCGGTAGTGAAATACGCTATCGCATCAGCGAGCTCACCCTGCGCCTGCGCACACAGGGCCATATTTTCATAGGTCTGGGCACTATTGGCGTACTGCTGACTGTTTACTGCTTTCAGAAAGTAGTTTTTGGCAGCATCATACTGGCCGGTCTGGCAAAGAAAGGCCCCGTAGCTATTGGCAATGGTGGCGTTGTCTGGCGCCAGGTCCATGGCCGCCTGGTACGCTTGTTCTGCGCGTTGATTTTCTTCAACCAGCTGATAATAGTACGCCAGTGAATAATGGGCGTCAGCTAGCCGCGGCGCAAAAGCCAGTGCCCTGTCGAGATTGGCTTTGGCCTGTTGGTAGTCACCATTTTTAAGGTAGGTCAGCCCCAGCGAGATACGTGTCTTGGCCGCTTCTTCACGATCGAAGTCGTCGCCATACTGCTGGCCCAACTGCGACTGGCTCACGCAGCCGGCCATGAACAATACGAGCGTTAGCAAAGCTATCCGCATGAGGCACCTACTCCTGATTTTTTATTGTTATTGTGCCATTTTTACTGAAATTGCTTCGCCCTTCATCTGTTTTTTCAACATTCTTTTGGTCCGGTCGACAACATCACCGACCAACTGACCGCAGGCGGCATCAATATCATCCCCCCGGGTCTTGCGCACCATTACCGTATAACCGTGCTCCATCAGTACTTTCGAGAAGCGATCAATGCGGGAATTGCTGGAACAGGTATACGGCGAGCCCGGATAAGGATTAAACGGGATCAGGTTAATTTTGCAGGGGGTGTCTTTGAGTACTTTCGCCAGCTCGTGGGCCTGATCGGTGCTGTCATTAATATGAGACAACATCACGTATTCAATGGTCACCTTACCCTGATTGGCGCGGGACTTCTCGAGGTAACGGCGTACCCCGGCCAGAAATGTTTCAATATTGTACTTTTTGTTGATGGGCACAATCTCATTGCGCAATTCATCATTCGGCGCGTGCAGCGAAATAGCCAGTGCCACGTCGATCTGGTCGCCCAGCATGTCCAGGGCTGGCACCACACCCGAGGTGCTTAATGTGACCCGGCGTTTGGACAGACCAAAGCCGAAATCATCCATCATGATATCCATGGCGGGTACCACATTTTTAAGATTAAGCAGCGGCTCACCCATTCCCATCATGACCACATTGGTCACCGGGCGTTTGCTGGAGTCTTTCGACAGACCCAGATGGGTGGCTACCCGCCACACCTGGCCAATAATTTCACTAACTGACAGGTTTCGGTTAAACCCCTGCTGTGCGGTAGAACAAAAGGTACACTCCAGTGCACAGCCAACCTGAGAGGAGACACACAAGGTGGCACGGTCCGATTCAGGGATCCACACCGCTTCTACTTCCTGCCCACCGTTGAGCGTCAGCGCGTACTTAATTGTGCCGTCACTCGCTTCCTGAAAATAAGCAATGTCCGGTGCGACGATTTCACACTCGGCCTTGAGTTTTTCACGCAGGCCTTTGTTCAGGTTAGACATTTCGTCGAAGTCGCTGACACCCTGCTGGTAAATCCATTTCATGAGCTGATCGGCACGAAATGGCTTCTCACCGATGTCTTTAAAGAACGACCGCAAGCCTGCACGGTTTAAATTTAACAAGTTTGTCTTTGACATTGCCTTTATGACCTTACTTTACCTGGTTTCGTTGCGCTATTACGCAACAGTGCTGTTCGTCAGGCACCGACGTAGCGCTATACCCTGCTTGGACCGCAGAGATAGCGACAAGTTTACCGTCGTTCCTTGAAATTCGTGGTGTGTTCGTGCTGCTACGGGCCGATGCCCACCGGCAACCCACAACCTCTCGCGATTCGGTGCTACGGATACGCGTGACAACGCGTAATGACCAACTGCTTAAAAATTGGCCGCAAATTCTACCACAGCCCACAGTGCTACGAAAGCCTGGCCGGGCCTGCCCTGCCCGTGGTTCCGGGTGGACCTAGCGTTTATCTCGCCCGGACTGTGTTCAGGCACAAAAAAAGGAGCCAGCGGCTCCTTTATTACTGACCGGCGGCGCGAATTAACGGGTGCGCGGGCAAATTTCTTCTTCAGAGAAGAAGTAAGCAATTTCGCGGGCAGCGGATTCTGGCGCATCAGAACCGTGAACGGCGTTTTCGTCGATAGATTCTGCGTAATCTGAACGCAGGGTACCGGCAGCCGCGTCAGCTGGGTTAGTCGCACCCATGATTTCACGGTTTTTAACCACGGCGTTTTCGCCTTCCAGCACCTGAACCATTACCGGGCCAGATGTCATGAAGTCAACCAGTGCGCCAAAGAAAGGACGCTCTTTATGCTCAGCATAAAAACCTTCGGCCTGTTCTTTGCTCATGTGGATCATCTTAGACGCTACGATACGCAGGCCCGCAGATTCAAAACGGTTGTAGATTGCACCGATGACGTTTTTAGCAACCGCATCAGGCTTGATAATCGAAAAAGTACGCTCTAGAGCCATGCTTTTTGTCTCCAAGTAAGTCGTGTAAAAATTTTGGCCGCGAATTATAGGCAATTCTGCGCGGCTTGACCAGAGGCGATTGCGCCATCAATATTGCACGGTGGTTTATAGCACGTTTAGCACGCGCTGCCGATGACAATTGTGCGAAAGTCAGTGAATGGCCTGTTTGGCCAGCTGCTGGATTTTTCCCACAATGGCCCGTAACCCATTGCCGCGGGTAGGGGTAATGTGACGCTCTAAGTCGAGGGCTTCAAAGTAGCCATCGATATCAAAATCCAGGATCTGCTGTGGGGTTTTGCGGTTGTAGGCCGCCAGAACCAGCGCCAGTAGCCCCTGGACAATGACCGCATCACTGTCTACATCAAATTCAATTACCCCGTCATTGATGCCGGAAATCAGCCACACGTTACTCTGACATCCTTTGACCAGCCGGTCTGGGGTGCGCTGTGCTTCCGGTAACCCCGGAATGCTTTTTCCTAAATCAATGATGTACTGATAACGTTCTTCCCAGTCATCAAAAAATTCCAGATCATCAACAATTTCATCGGTACTTGGTAATTGCATAGCTCTCTCTGTGGTAACCCGTCAGAAAAACAGACCCGCTTCTAACTGCGCTTCTTCACTCATCATTTCCCGTGACCAGGGCGGATCGAATACCAGCTCCACATTGACTTGTTCAACGTGAGGCACCAGGCTGACACGGTACTCAACATCGCCAACCAGTACCGGACCCATGCCGCAACCGGGTGCAGTCAGGGTCATATCAATGTTGACCTGACTGTTGTCCTGGTCAATATCCACTTTGTAAATCAGGCCCAAAGACACCAGGTTAATCGGGATCTCAGGGTCATAAATGGTTTCCAGTGCGTCCCATACCTGTTGTTCACTGATTTGACCATCGGCCGGTTCAGGGAAGTCCAGTTTCTGAGGCTGACGTCCAATCGCGTCCGCATCAGTGCCGTCAATACGATACATGTTGCCGCGCCAGGTGACGGTAAAGTTACCGCCCAGATCCTGGGTAATGTTGACAAACTCTCCCTCCGGGATCACGGCCTTATCACCGGCCGGCACCAGCCGTGCTTTACAGTCACGCTCAGTGACTACCATTTTCTGCTGCATAATACGCTGGCTTACCCTACGTTAAAGCTCTCGCCACAACCACACTCGTCAACGACATTGGGGTTGTTGTACTTGATCACGCCGTTCACGCCTTCTTTTACGTAATCAATTTCGGTGTTACGCAGCAGGCCGGAGGCATCATCCGCTACCGCTACGCGCAGGGTATCGGAAAAGCTGAGCACTTCATCGCCGTCTTGCGGACCATCTGCATAATCCAGAACATAGGCGTAGCCGGTACAACCACTGACTTTGGTTGATAAACGAATCAACTTGCCCGGCTGATCCGCCAGCTTACTTTCAAAGTGCCTGATGGCGCTGTCGGTCAGCGTGATAATTTGTGAACTCGGGGTAAAGGTTTCTACTGTCATGTTCCCTCCTCAGGCCAACATCATCTTCGCTTTCTTCAGTGCGCTAAACAGCTTGTCCACTTCTTCCAGCGTATTGTAGATAGAAAACGACGCCCGGGCTGTGCCCGGAATTCCGAACCGCTTCATCAGCGGCTGTGCGCAATTGTCACCGGTCCGGATTGCCACGCCCTGACGGTCAAGAATAAAGCCCACATCGGCAGGATGCGCACCGGCCAGTAAAAATGACAATACGCCGACTTTATTGGGGGCGGTACCAATGATGCGCAAGCCCTCAAGGGCGTGTGCCTGTTCGGTGGCCGACTGCAGCAGTTGTTGCTCATGGGCCTGCACGGCCGGCATATCGAGTGTGGCAAACCAGTCTACCGCGGCCCCCAGCCCAATTGCACCGGCAATATTTGGCGTTCCGGCCTCAAGTCGATTCGGCAGCACACCCCAGGTAGCACTCTGGTAGGTCACGTCGCTGATCATTTCACCGCCAACCTGCCAGACTGGCCAGTCCTGCAGCACAGTTTGCCTGCCCCACAATACGCCAATACCGGTCGGGCCGAACAGTTTGTGGCCAGAAAACGCGTAGAAGTCACAGCCAATACTTTGTACATCCACGTTGCCGTGGGCAATGCCCTGGGCACCGTCAATGAGCACCAGCGCGCCCTGTTGCTTCGCCTTCGCGGTCAGTAACTGGATCGGATTAACCGTGCCCAGTGCATTTGAAACATGGGGAACCGCTACCAGGCGGGTGTTGGCGCTCAGCAGGTTGTCAAACGCCGCCATATCCAGTTCACCACTGTCATGGATAGGCACCACTTTTAAACTGGCACCAGACTTCAGGCACGCTTGCTGCCAGGTAACCAGATTGGCATGGTGTTCCATTTCGGTCACCATCACCTCATCGCCCGGCTTTAATTGCACCGCCAGCCCGTTAGCCACCAGATTGATGGCCTCAGTAGTGCCGCTGGTCCAGATCACTTCTTCGCGCGCATCCGCGTTGATGAACTGCGCCACACTGTCCCGGGCTTTTTCGTAACGACGGGTCGCTTCGTCGGATAAGTGGTGTGCACCGCGATGCACGTTTGCATTGCACTGCGTGTAGAAACTTACGATGGCATCGATAACTGCCTGCGGCTTCTGCGTCGTCGCCGCATTGTCCAGGTACACCAAAGGTTTCCCGTCTACCTGTTGTGACAGAATAGGAAACTGGGCACGCAATGCTTGCAAATCCAGACTCATCGAACCTCCATTTGCGCGAAACGCTCACTTAGCACAGGTAATAGCCATTCACGCAATGCCTCATTCGGCATCAGGTTAACCAGCTCACGAATAAACCCGAAGTTAAGCATGATCAGCGCCCGGCTGCGCGGTACGCCGCGGGTCAGCAGATAATACAGTGCACTTTCATCTATTTCAGCCACTGTAGCGCCGTGCGCACACTTCACATCGTCGGCATAAATTTCAAGTTCTGGCTTGGTGTTAATCAGGGCCCGGCGCGACAACAGCAAGTTGCGGTTATTCAGTTCTGCCAGGGTTTTTTGCGCATCGCGGTGAATGTGAATGCGGCCATTGAAGACGGCCCGCGCCCGATCACCGATAATCCCCCGGGCATTTTCTTCGGTGGTCCCATTGGGTACGGCATGCTCAATGGTGCTGTGCAGATCGAACAGCTCACCCTCAGCCAACAGGTAAATCGCATTCATCTTAGCATCGGCGAATTCGCCGGCATGATGTATATCCACATCGACCCGCGACAACTGACTGCCGTAGCCTACCAGCGTGCTGTTGAGTTCAGCGTGGTCACCCAGCCTGAAGTGACTGCCCCCTACGTGGCAGGCATTGCCGGTAAACATGGCAAAGCGATAATGTTCCAGGTGCGCAGACGCCGCAATGTCATACTCTGCAAATGCGGTAGTCAGGCTCTGTGCATCGCCGGTACCGTGTTCAATGACCGTCGCCCGGGCTTCCTCACCCAGACGCACCAGCACGCGTGTATGCGCGTCGCTGTCCTGCGTTGCCAGATTAACAATGCGTATCGGCGTAGTGACCTGTGCGCCGCTGGCAATATCAATATAAATGCCCTGCTGACACACTGCGTCATTCACCAGTCCAAACAGGTGGCGCTGGGGCTTCACCTGACCAAACAGGGCAGCGACATCGTCACTGTGGGGCCCGGCGTCCGCTAATGAGGTCACTGTGACCCCCTGCGGCCAGCTAATGCTGTTCAGATCGGTAATAAGCTGACCGTTGGCAAATACCACATCGATGGCGTTCAGGCCTGCCACTTCAGGCGCTTCACCGGTCTGATTGGCGGCACTGTTCTGCGCCTCACGATTGGTCACGGGTGTCAGCGGCGTAAACCGCCACGCTTCACTGCGCTGGCTGGGCCAGCCTTCAGTTTCTAATGTTTTCAGGGCCTGCTGACGCACAGGCGCCAGGTAATCGTCCACCTGCTTCGCCTGCTCAATGACCTGATTTAGCCATTGACTCATGCTTCTGCCTCCTCGTAGCCTTTGCCCAGGAATGCATAACCGTGCTTTTCTACTTCCAGAGCCAGCGACGCGTCACCGCTCTTAACGATTTCGCCGTCTGCCAGAATGTGCACAAAATCCGGCTTGATATAATCCAGCAGGCGCTGATAGTGCGTCACCACGATGAAGCTGCGCTTGCCGTCGCGTTGGCTGTTCACGCCATCGGCAACCACCTGCAGTGCGTCAATATCGAGGCCGGAGTCAGACTCGTCCAGAATACACAGCGACGGCTCAAGTAAAATCATCTGCATGATTTCATTACGCTTCTTCTCGCCACCAGAGAAGCCTTCGTTGACACCACGTTTAAGGAAATCAAGCGGCAGCTGCACCTGTTTACAGGCCGCCTTGGCTTTTTTCAGAAATTCGGCTGCGGTTAGCGGTGCTTCCCCGCGCTCTTCGCGCATTGCGTTCACCGACTCCTTCATAAATTCCATGTTGCTGACGCCTGGAATTTCTACCGGATACTGAAACGCCAGGAACATGCCGGCACGGGCTCGCTCTTCCACTTCCATGTCCAGCAGGTCCTGGTCATTCAGCGTGATGTTGCCGTCGGTGACTTCATAGCCATCACGGCCTGATAAGACATAGCCCAGGGTACTTTTACCGGCTCCGTTAGGGCCCATGATGGCGTGAACTTCACCTGGATTCACTTCCAGGTTCAGGCCTTTGATAATGGCTTTGTCTTCCACGCTGGCATGTAAATTCTTAACTTTAAGCATTAATTACCCCACTGAACCTTCTAAACTAATTTCGAGCAGCTTGCCGGCTTCTACGGCAAATTCCATTGGCAGCTCTTTGAATACTTCTTTACAGAAACCGTTCACAATCATGGATACCGCTTTCTCGGTATCCAGCCCCCGTTGCTTGCACAGGAACAACTGTTCATCGCTCACCTTAGACGTGGTGGCCTCATGCTCCACAATGGCCGAGGGATTCCGGCTCTCTATGTACGGGAATGTGTGTGCACCACAGGTATCGCCAATCAGCAGCGAGTCACATTCGGTGAAATTTCTGGCCCCGTCAGCCTTCGGTCCCATCTTGACCAGCCCCCGGTATGCATTGTTGCTGTTACCGGCTGAGATCCCTTTAGAGATAATGGTAGAGCGGGTGTTTTTGCCTAGGTGAATCATCTTGGTACCGGTGTCAGCCTGCTGACGGCCCCGGGTAAGCGCTACCGAATAAAACTCACCCACGCTGTTATCTCCTTTCAGCACACAGCTGGGGTACTTCCAGGTAACCGCAGAGCCGGTTTCTACCTGAGTCCAGGATATCTTCGCGTTGGTATGGCAGATACCGCGCTTCGTGACGAAGTTATAGATACCGCCTTTACCGTTTTCATCGCCGGGATACCAGTTCTGCACGGTCGAGTATTTGATTTTCGCATCATCCAGCGCCACCAGCTCAACAACCGCCGCGTGCAGCTGATTTTCATCACGCTGAGGCGCCGTACACCCTTCCAGGTAGCTGACATGGCTACCTTCATCGGCAACAATCAGGGTGCGTTCGAACTGACCGGTGTTCTGTTCGTTAATGCGGAAATAGGTCGACAACTCCATCGGACAACGTACGCCCTTAGGAATGTACACAAAGGACCCATCGGTAAATACCGCACAGTTAAGCGCGGCGAAGTAGTTATCTGTGCGCGGCACGACCGAGCCGAGATACT
>JBPEWW010000129.1:0-3286 GCA_052032275.1 Alteromonas sp.
CCTGCCGAAGTGGCACCGCGACAGGATGAAGAGGGCCTGAGTCTGCAACTGCAACCGAGTGGCGCGCACTTCCTGGCCAGCGTGCGCTTTGCGAATATTCCGGCCCGGCTGATTTTTGATACCGGTGCCACCACCACGGCGATATCCTCGGCACTGTTCGAGCGGTTAAGCGCCCGCAGCGAACTGCCGTTTATTGGCATTTTTGAAGTGGCGACGGCCGCCGGGCGGGTGTCGGCGCAGATGGTTCAGGTACCCGTGATGCAGTTTGGCCCGTTCCGTTATACCAACCTGTCAGTGCTGGTACTGCCAGACAATGTCATGACCGGAGCTGACGGCTTGCTGGGCATGAACGTACTGGAGAACGCAGACTTCCGGCTGAATCAGCTCACCGGCGAGCTTATCGTTTACCCCCACGCCCGTTAATTTGGGAAACGAACAGCTAAATTTAATCTTTTAAAACAAAACCCGCGTGTTTTAGTCGCCGTAGCCATGTTCACCAGTAACCGACAAGGAGCAAGGTATGGAAAAATTATCAGGTAAACGGGTGGCCTTTCTGGTCACCAACGGGTTTGAACAGGTTGAACTGACCGAGCCCATGAAAGCAGTGAAGGAAGCCGGCGGTACGGTAGATATAGTGTCGTTGTCGAAAGATGAGATCCAGGGCATGAACCACGACGAAAAAGGCGACATGTTTGAGGTTGATCGCACCATTGACGAGGTCAGTGCCGATGATTATCACGGTCTGGTGCTCCCCGGTGGGGTGCAAAACCCGGATACCCTGCGAACTGATGCTAAAGCCGTACAGTTTGTACGTGACTTTTTCAGCCAGCATAAACCGGTCGCCGCCATCTGCCATGGACCCTGGTTATTAGTGGAAGCGGACGTGGTAAAAGATCGACAGTTAACTTCTTTCCCCAGCATCAAAACAGACATTCTGAATGCTGGCGGCAACTGGCTGGATGAAGAGGTCGTGGTGGATAATGGTCTGACAACCAGTCGCGACCCCGACGATTTACCGGCCTTCTGTAAAAAAGTGGTTGAGGAACTGCGTGAAGGCAAACACGAGCGTCAAACCACCTGACGCGGTCAGGTAAAACGCTGCCGGCGTTTTACCTGCTGAACTTAAAATTCCTGGCAGCCTACACGCTGCTGAGCGTGTTGTTCTGTGTGGTGCCCCTGGCTGCCATTGCCGCTTTAAGCGTCGTCAGAGCCGCAGACCGCACGCCCGTTGGGTGCGCGGTGATGCGGCGACCTGATTACAGCGTGGCGCACACACGGGTGCCCTGATCGATAGCCCGTTTGGCGTCAAGCTCGCGGGCTTCATCCGCACCGCCAATTAAGTGATAGGGCACGTTCAGGCCTTCTGTCAGCTCGCGCAGCGGCTCTTGCCCGGCACAAATAATGATGTTGTCCACCGCCAGCACCTGCTTTTCACCGTTAATTTCTACATGCAGCCCCTCATCGTCAATGCGTTCGTAGGTTACGCCGGGGATCATCTTCACGCCCTTCATTTTCAGGCCGGCGCGGTGCGCCCAGCCGGTGGTTTTTCCAAGCCCGGCACCGACCTTGGAGGATTTACGCTGCAACAGGAAGATTTGGCGGGGTGACGGTTCTGGCTGCGGTGTCATGCCTTCTACCCCGGCGCGGGCTTCCAGTTTCATATCAATCCCCCACTCCCGCATAAAGGCCGCGATATCCTGGCTGGGCGTCGCCTTGCCGTGGGACAGGAACTCAGCAGTATCAAAACCTATACCGCCAGCGCCGATGATCGCGACCCGCTGACCTACCGGCTTTTTCGCCTTAATCACGTCCAGATACGATAGTACTGATGCATGCCCGATGCCCGGAATGTCCGGGGTGCGGGGCTTTATCCCCGTAGCTAGCAACACCTCATCATAGCCGCCCTGATTAAGCGTATGGGCATCTACCCGGGTATTCAGGTGCACGGTAACCTTGTGCAGCTCCAGCTGACGCTTATAGTAACGCAGGGTTTCGTAGAACTCCTCTTTGCCGGGTATTTGTTTCGCGATATTAAACTGGCCACCAATTTCGCTGTCGGCATCAAAGAGGGTGACCGTATGTCCACGCTGCGCCGCGGTCACAGCGGCAGCAAGCCCTGCCGGTCCCGCCCCGACGACAGCAATATTTTTGAGCTGCTCGGCCGGCGCGATGACCAGTTCCAGTTCGTGACAGGCTCTGGGGTTCACCAGGCAACTGGTCAGCTTACCGTTAAACACATGGTCCAGGCAGGCCTGATTACAGCCTATACAGGTGTTGATTTCGTCGGCGCGATTTTGCTGTGCTTTAATAACAAAGTCTGCGTCAGCCAAAAATGGACGGGCCATGGAAACCATATCCGCATCACCCCGGGCCAGAACTTCTTCGGCTACCTCCGGTGTGTTGATGCGGTTAGACGTGATCACCGGAATCGACAGCGCTGCCCGGAACTTTGCGGTAACCCAGGTAAACGCCGCGCGTGGCACTTTGGTGTTAATGGTGGGAATACGCGCCTCATGCCAGCCAATCCCCGTATTGATTATGGTTGCACCGGCTTTTTCAATTTCCCGCCCCAGTGTCACCACCTCATCATAGTCGGACCCGCCTTCAACCAAATCCAGCATGGATAAGCGGTAAATGATAATAAACTTCTCGCCCACCGCCTCACGGACCCGGCGTACCACTTCAATGGGCAGGCGGATACGGTTTTGATAGTCACCACCCCAGTCATCATCGCGATGATTGGTGCGCCGGGCAATAAACTGATTGAGGAAGTACCCTTCTGAGCCCATGATTTCCACGCCGTCATAGCCGGCACGCTGAGCCTGTTGCGCGGTAAACACAAAGTCCCCGATTTGCTGCTCAATTTCTTCCTCAGTCAGCGCTTTTGGCTTGTAGGGGTTAATTGGCGCCTGCACCGCCGATGGCGCCACCAGCTTTTCACAGTACGCATAGCGCCCGGTATGCAGTATTTGCATGCAAATTTTACCACCGGCCTGATGCACCGCGTCGGTGACCTCGCTGTGGTGGGCCACCGCTTTGTCGTTGTCCAGCCGGCGGGTCATAGGATGGGTAGAGCCTTCCTCGTTCGGCCCGATACCTCCGGTAACAATCAGCCCTACGCCGCCTCTTGCCCGCTCTGCATAGAATGCCGCCATATGCTTGTGACCATTGGGCATCTCTTCCAGCCCGGTGTGCATTGAGCCCATGAGAATGCGGTTTTTCAAAGTGGTGAAGCCGAGATCCAAAGGCCGGAACAAATGCGGATAAAGGGTATGGTCGGTTGCAG
>JBPEWW010000013.1:0-3307 GCA_052032275.1 Alteromonas sp.
CTAAACAATGTGGACATCGTCAGGCTCTCTGCAGAAGAGTTTGTTGAGGCTATGCAGGGGAGCAGAGAGTTTTCGCGGTTACAGGGAATTAATCTCGCCGAATACGATTTCACCACCGTGCTGGTCGACCCACCGCGGGCGGGACTGGATGAGGCGTCACTAAGAAAAATTCAGGAATATGACAATATTATCTACATTTCCTGCAACCCTGACACACTGGCCGACAATCTGAACATTCTGAATGAGACCCATCAGGTATCCCACTCAGCCTTGTTTGACCAGTTTCCGTTCACCCATCATATTGAAGCCGGGGTAAAGCTGACCCGCAGACCGGCTTAGTCTCGCATTTGCCGGGCGCCCAGCTGCACAAATCGGAGCTGGGTTTTGACCCGTTCAGCGATTGACTGACGGAGCTTCGGATCAGCTTCCAGGGCCTCTGCACCTGCACTGAATACCAACCGCACCATGGCATCGGCCTGCACATTTGCCAGTTTATATTCCACGCCCTGTTGCTCGACAATGTAGTCTGTCAGCTCTTCAACAAAATGCTGAATCTCCCGGAACACGGCCATACGGTACGCGGCGGATGTCCCGGTATGCTCACGCAGCAGTAACCGAAATACGTTTTTGTTGGCACCAATGAACTCCATAAAGGTGTCTACCGAGGTACCGATCACGCTACCGCCTGAGGCGATCCGCCGGCGCGCCTGGCGCATTAACTGCCGTAAAGCCAGGCCAGCTTCATCCACCAGGGTCAATCCCAGCTCATCCATATCTTTAAAATGGCGGTAAAATGAGGTTGGCGCGATACCAGCGGCCCGCGACACCTCACGCAGACTGATTGCTGACAAGCTGCGGTTCTCATCAAGCAGCGTAAATGCTGCGTTAATAATGTTTTCCCGGGTTTTTAGTTTTTGTTCTTGTCGACTCAAAACGGGCTCTCTCACTAACATCGTACGGTATTGTAACTTACAAAAATGCTACGGTGCGACATTTGAATCGCAAGTGCTTGAATCGTCAGTTAAGTTGCCATATTCGCCTCAGCCATCCAAGAAATCTTTACGCCTGTATCACACCGCCAACGCGGTTTTTACTTGCCTGCGGGATAGATAAACGCTAAATTAGCGTACAGTTGTAAGCTGAAGTTTGAGATATGAAAAAACCACCAATAATTATGACCAATGTACTGGTTTTCATTTTAACCGGTACTATCGCGTTTATCGGCGTGCCTGTATGGGCCTATCTGGTTGGTATCGACTGGGTGGAAGTAACCTGTGCTGTCGTGCTGTTTTACTTTACCGGCATGTCGATTACTGCCGGCTATCACCGTCTGTGGTCCCATAAAACCTATGACGCCAATATTGTCGTGCGGGTTATCCTTGCCGTGGGCGGCGCCATGGCATTACAAAACAGTATCCTGCACTGGTCATCGGATCATCGCGTCCACCACCGGCATGTGGATCACGAAGATGATGACCCCTACTCCGCCTCACGGGGACTGTGGTTTGCACATATTGGCTGGATGCTGCGTGAATATCAGGCTAACCGGTACAGCGACTACACTAACTGTCGCGACTTACAAAAAGATCCGGTGGTCATGTGGCAGCACAAGTATTACCTGCCTATAGTGCTGGCAGCAAACTTTGGTATTACCGGCTTGCTGGGCTGGTTGAACGGTGACATTCTGGGCATGATCCTGGTCGCGGGCGTACTGCGGCTGGTACTGGTTCATCATGTCACATTCTTCATCAACTCACTGGCACATTTCTGGGGCAAACAGCCTTATACCGATAAAAACAGTGCCCGTGACAATGGCATCCTGGCGTTCTTCACCTTTGGCGAGGGATACCATAACTTTCATCACATCTTCGAATATGATTACCGAAACGGGATCCGGTGGTGGCAGTTCGATCCGACCAAATGGCTAATTCGTGGTTTATCTTTTGTCGGGTTAACCCGTAACCTGCGCCGCTGCCCCGAAGAGCGCATTGAGAAAGCACGGCTGGCTATGCAACTGCAACTGGCCAGCGAAAAGGTTTCCAGCCTGCCAAATGCGGAAGAAGTCCTGCATAAAATCCAGACTGAATACGACTTGCTGTTGCAACGTATGTCTGACTATTATGCTGCAAAGAAGCGACTGATGGCGGCCCGTCAGAAATTGCTGAAACGCAGTATTGAACGGCTTGAGCTCGACTACAAATACAAGGAGCTCAAGCACGCTCTGGCGGTGCAGCGTGAGAAGTGGCTGCAGTTACAACAACTGTCCCACCAGTTTGCCTGATTACTTAAGCCCGCATCATGCGGGCTTTTTGTTTCTATTCAAAAACTTGCTAGAATCTGGGTGTCAGGCACCCAGCGCCGCCTCCCGTTTTCACAAAAGGCCCTATGACTATGAGTAAAAAATCGACTTCGTCTAAATCGGTATCCTACCAGTATGATGCCATTGTTATTGGCACCGGGCCCGGTGGCGAAGGGGTAGCGATGCAGCTGGCCAAAGCGGGCAAGACGGTGGCGGTTGTTGAGCGTTATGAAGCTGTCGGAGGCGGCTGTACCCACTGGGGTACCATTCCCTCCAAGGCCCTTCGCCACTCGGTGAGCCGACTGATAGAGTACAATAATACCCCGCTGTTCGCTGACAACCGGGTCAGCCGCAGCTTAACGTTTTCTGAAATAATGAATCATGCCAGTGGCGTGATCCGGGCGCAAACCCGTCTGCGCGCTTCCTTTTATGATCGCAACCGGGTCAGCCTGTACTATGGTGAAGCCAGCTTTATTGATGCAAACACGCTGGAAATTGCCCGCGCTGACGGCTCACGGGACACGATAACGGCAAAACAGATTGCCATCGCTACCGGTTCGCGTCCGTACACGCCACCGGATATCGACTTTTCACATCCACGTATTTATAACTCGGACAGCATTCTCTCGCTGGACCATGATCCAAAATCCATCATCATATACGGGGCCGGGGTAATAGGCTCTGAGTACGCGAGTATATTCAGGGGCATGGGAGTCAAAGTTGATCTGGTTAATATGCGCGATCGGCTACTGTCTTTTCTCGATACCGAAATTTCTGATGCGCTCAGTTACCATCTGTGGAATAACGGCGTGGTGATCCGCCACACGGAAACCTATAAATCGGTAGAAGGAAAGGACGACAGTGTCATTCTGAATCTGGAGTCCGGTAAGCGCATGCGCGCAGACTGCCTGCTGTTTGCTAACGGGCGCACCGGCAACACCGACATGCTGAAGCTTGAAAATATTGGGCTTGAGGCTGACTCCCGGGGTCAGCTAAACGTGAATAAGA
>JBPEWW010000130.1:0-12173 GCA_052032275.1 Alteromonas sp.
TCATAGTGGGTGAGCACTCCGGTTAGCGGGATAATCTGCCCGCAATGAGCATACCGAATAGCATAGTCGCTACGAACACGAAAATGCCAGTGAGTCCGCCAGTTAGGTTAGTTAACGCCGGCCCCGGACAAATGCCGGTCAGCCCCCAGCCCAGGCCAAACAGGACTGCGCCACCCAGTAGCCTGCTGTCTACCTGAGTTGCTGAGGGCAGCTCGCAGGGCTCACCAAAGACGGTGGTTTTGCGCGGTTTCACAAATAAATGGTATACAGGCAGGTAGACCGCCAGCCCACCGCCCATTACAAACGCCAGAGTCGGATCCCAGTCGCCGAAAATATCCAGAAAATCCAGCACCCGCTCCGGGTCTACCATCATGGAGATAGTCAGGCCCGCACCAAAAAGCAGACCGGCTATCAAAGCAGTAATTAATTGTTGCATAAAGGCTCCTTACAGCAGGTGGCGGGTCACAGTGACGGTGACAATGGCCGTGGCCATAAACGTCACCGTGGCCACGATGGACCGTCTGGACAGCCGTCCAATGCCACAAATGCCGTGGCCACTTGTGCAACCCGAGCCAATCCGGGTGCCCACACCCACCAGCAAACCGCCCGCTGCCAGTACCGGCAGACTGCCAGGCACCGCATCAGGCAGGGTGAAGCCGAAAGGGGCCACCAGTAACGGCGCTGCGATCAAGCCCGCCAAAAAGGCCCAGCGCCAGCCGCCAGGACTCGCGGTCAGTGAGCGCAGTACCTGGTAGGTAATACCCGAGATGCCGGCAATTTTGCCGTTGGCAAGCATCAGCAAACTGGCACCCAGGCCCAGTAACATGCCGCCCATCAGTGCCTGTACATAAGTGTCCGTCATAACATGTCCTTAACCGGTGTTAACAGGGATAACCGCGCATCGCCGGCTGCGCCGGTGCGCGTTACATAACCAGATAATAATACGTGCTTTTATTATCACTGACAGCAAATTCTGTGGCTCTCTTCGGCCCGGGCAAGGCGCTGACGGGGGGGCACCAGCACGCGTTCGCCCCATAGCGGCGCAGCAGGGAAGTCAGGGCGCGCTACCTGTCCAGCCATACAGGGTTATAGGGGGATACCCTCATAGCCAGACCCGCTGTCCTCTGCGAGGCTGAAGAAGTACCCAACAGGGCTCACTCTTGGAGAGTAATATGAAACTAAGAACAAACCTGATCCTGGCCGGTCTTATTTGCGCCGGTCACGTCCACGCCGATGCCATTATCGGTGACACCCTTTCTCAGCAGCTCAGTGAATCACAGCCGGGCTACAATGTCATTGTCAGCTTTGATGAGCATGCGTCGATTAATCAGGTGCTCCGCCCGCTGGCCGTGCCATACCTGGGTCTGCAAACTCTGCCCATGGCCGGGGCCACCCTCACTAAGGCCCAGATTAATCTGCTCAAGGACAACCCGGCAGTGGTGAGCTTATATGCCAATGCGCCGCTTGAGTATTATAACTATGAGTCCGGTGAAATTACCGGCGGTCACTATGTACAGGACCAGTATGGCGTAACCGGTGAGGGTACGGTGATTGCCGTACTTGACTCCGGGGTCGACGGCACGCACCCGGATCTCGCCTTTGGCGACACGGTTATCGAGAACGTGAAAATTATTGGCGATCTGGATTTGACCGGCGGTAATACCACGTTTTTAGAAGGGGTTCCCAATTCAGATACCTCTTCCGGTCATGGTACCCATGTGGCCGGTACAGTTGCCGGCAGTGGTGCAGCATCGGCCAACGATGAGCGTCGTGCCTTCTACCATGATGGCATCGCGCCGGGCGCCAAGCTGGTAGGGCTGGGAGCCGGTGAGGGGCTGAACATTCTGTTTGGATTACAAGGGTTTGATTACGCTATTACCAATCAGGAGCGCCTGGACATAGATATTATTACTAACAGCTGGGGCGGCGGTGACGGCAGCGAATTTGATCCGAATAACCCCATTAATCAGGCCTCATTTGAAGCGTATAAGCGCGGTATGGTTGTGAGCTTCGCGGCCTCTAATTCGGGCCCGGAAGAAGATACGCTAAACCAGTATGCCATTGCCCCATGGGTTATTAACGTAGCCGCGGGCACCAAATCGAAAGAGCTGGCGGATTTCTCCAGTCGCGGCGTGGCCGGGCACCCGGAGAAGCTGCCGGATATCACTGCGCCAGGTGCGGCCATTACCTCCACCCGCGCGGTTAATACCGCCATCGGGGCGATGGGGCCGGTAGTGGATCCCGCGCACCCGGAATATTATCAGTACTACCACACCATCAGCGGTACCTCGATGGCGACGCCCTTCGTGGCCGGTTCGGCAGCCCTGCTGCTGAGTGTGAATCCGGATCTGTCACCGGATCAAATTGAAAGCATTCTTAAAGAAACGGCCGATCCCATGTCGTACTTACCCCATGAAGTGGGAGCCGGTTACATCAACGTACTGGCCGCCATTGACCGTGCCTATGAAACCCAGGGTGAACGTGCGCAGTTCCTGACCGGCGATACGCTGTGGGCCAGTCAGGGCGAATGGACGACGGTTGACAATACCGATGAACGCCTGACGTATGTGGGAGAGTGGGAACAGGGCCGTTCAGCGTCAGCGTTTGGGGGCGGCTATCAGGAGGCCGACGATGATGACGGCACCATGCTGGCCAGCGTGCGGGGCGATCGTATCCGCCTGCATTTTCTGGTGGAAGACGATGATGACGCAAAAGTTCGGGTAGTCTCTAATGGCCAGACAGTCGGTACTGCTGTACTTAGCAGCCATAACGCCGACGAGGACAATCCACATAAAGTCACCGTGGCGTTCAGTGGTCTGGGCACAGACGGCATTAACGAACTGGAAATCCACACCGACGAGGATGATGTGCTGTTCGATGCCATGGACATTGACGGCGACCTGATGGACAGTGACACCACCTTCACCGAAGAGACCACCGTGGAAACCGGCACCATGGGCCCGTCCGCTGAAAATCTCGAAGTGCAGGAATTTGTGTTTGATACCCCCGCAGACGCCATCAATATAGATGCAGAGCTAAGCTGGGATGGCGTGGCTGATCTGGACTTTTACCTGTTGAATGCAGCAGGGAATACGGTAGCCTCCAGCGCCAGCCTGGGCAATCCGGAAGCTCTGAGCTACTGGCTTGACGCGCCGGGCACCTATACGCTGCGTGTGACGGGCTACATCAGCGCGGTTACTCCTTTCACAGTAACCCGCACCATCACCCGTGCAATTCGCAAGTAATTGCTAACTAACAGGTGGTCCTGACCAGGCCACCTGTGTTTTCCCCAGCCATTGGCTATCACCATCAGCTCCAACGAAGATCACCGTTGGGTCTTTACCTGACTGGTTGTGCTCAGCATAAGCTCGTTCAGTTTACGTTGTATTTCACTATCACTGGGATCCAGGCGCAATGCGCGTATCAAATCGCTTTGCGCATGCAGCACCTGCCCTGATTCAGTATACGCCGCGGCGCGCAGGCTGAATAACCGCGCATTAAGCGGTTGCCAGGCAATGGCTCGACTAAGTGAATTGATGGCAGCCTGCCATTCCTGCAACTGGAACTGCGTGTGGGCAATCTGCACCCAGCATTGTGGGCTCTCTCCTTTGTGACGCAACGCCTTGGTGTACCACGAGTGAGCCGCACGCCATTCCCGTTGAGCATACTTGGTATGACCCATCCATAACCACGCGTTAATTGGCGAGTCAGCCGTCATGGCAAGCGTTTCAAACGCAGCCTCTGCATCAGCCCAGTTTTTTTCCGCCAGCGCAATGACCCCTCTGACGGCGTCGCCCCAGGACGAGGCCATAACCGACTCGGGAACGGCATCTGCCAAATATTTACATTCTTCAGGATTATCTGAAAGAAACAGCAGCTCTGCTAACGCGAACCTGATCATCAGGTCGTCAGGCTGTAACGCAAGTGCCTGCGCTAACGCATTTTTGGCACTGTCGTGGTGGCCCTTTTCGATAGCCAGCAACGCCCATCCCGCCAGCGCATTAGCCTGCGCCCGATCTCTGGCGGGAAAAAGTGGCGATAAGTCGACGGGCTGAATATTGAACTTAGCTAACCATTGCAGCGACTGCCGGGCGTGCTGAGTGTCGGGCAGTGCTGGCATGGCAGGAAGCGCAGCATATTGTCTGGCCTGAGCACCAGCTGAATGCTGCGCCGCCGCAAAAAGTGGCTGGCCGTGCGTCTGCTCCCAGTCCACCCCCAGCAGGTCCAGAATGGTAGGGCAGATATCTGTGTCATCGACACGCTGCAGCAACAAGTCAGCAGGTACCGATGGGCCGGCCGCGATAAAACACCCCTCACCGGTTACCCCCAGCAGCCTTTCTGAATCGTCAGCGCCGGGCTTCGCCGTACCTTTAGGAGACACGATAAGTAAATGGGAATCTTTCCCGGCGAGCGCCATGTACCGGCCTACCAACAGGTCGATGTATGCATACCAGGGCGCCAGCAGTTCAGGTGCCTCATCATCAAGGTATGCCCTTGCCTGTTCCCACTTTGCCAGCACATCGGTGCGTAATGACAATAATTCCCAGCCGTCATCTGAAGCCCAGTCGGTAACAATATTATGAACGCCGGACAGCTCAGCCAGCAAGCCCAGTGCTAAACGTTGCACATGCTCATTGTGGCATCCGGGGGGGAGTAAAGGCTGGATCAGCTCCAGTGATAACTCGTGAGGGTCTACCAGCTTACTGACGATGGCCTGACGCTGTGTCTCGGGGGCTACTGTGTGAGGAGGCGCCAACCATTGTCCCTCGGGCAATGGCAGCGCACCCGTTAAACCGGGGGCCACCACGCAGCACCCCTGCGCAGCCTCCGGCGGGATCATGGCTGGCGCCGTGGCCGGCCATCCGATGATCCGCGTCACTTTTCCTGCCAGCATGGCGGAATGCCAGAACGGGGGGCTTTGCACGCTAAGACTGCTGACGCGTTGAACGGTCAGGCCGTCTTCACGCACCTCAAGGTCATCGTATACTCTGTGCGTATGTGCGTCAGTACCCGTTGCCAGTGTTGTCCACATAGCGGTGTCCGAAAAAGGCGGCTTAACCGTCATTTTCCCACTGCTGCCTTGTTCCACCAGTTGCTGAATATAAGGTAACTGACCCGCGTCAATCAGCTGCTGCACCAGGGTCCAGTCGAATTTGTCTATGGCCAGTAAAATTACCCGTTTGCTGGTCGTACTCACTGCGGGGTTAGCTCCAGAACATAGCTGCTTTTTACTGCTTCCAGCCGCGCGCCACTGCGTTTCGCTATATTCGTAGTCGCCAGTGTCTGCGAGTCGCAGGCAAACCGGCTGCGCTCGAATCCCATCAACAACGCCTTTCTGCAGCAGGCGTCCAGCAGCAAAGCCGCCGGCCAGCCAAACCGGTAGGTTCCCGCACTGGTCCAGAAGGCAACCTCTGGCTCATTATTTACAACCTTGGCAAGCAGAAAGGCAATCACTTCCCCCTGGTTGGTTAACGCCATGGATAGCGCATTGGTCAGAGGATGCTTTATTGCTTGTTGAATTTCGTGTCGCGCGGCATTGCTCGTTATGCCGAATTGGCTGGTAAACAACGGGAGCAATTGCCTGGTATCGGTCTGAGCAATTGGCTGAATGGCCACCGGCGCCGTGATCCTGCGCCGGCGCGTAAGCGAGTTCATAAGCCTGCTAAGCGGCCGCAGTACGTCATGAATAGCCCCGGTGAACTGATAAAGTTCAGCACGGGGGGTAAAGCCGACTTCCCGGAGCACGGCAACATATTGTTCAGCTTCAGTTAACAGCTTGCCGAAATGGAGGTAACGCACGCCCCACTGCGCCGCTCTTTCAGCTACGTGGCGGGTCAGCTGTCGTTGAATGTCAGTGTCGGTAAAGGTGGGCAATATATGGCAATAGTACGTGTAGCCTGAATGACGACCGCCGGTTAACTGCGGAATGTACGCGGCAGCCCCAACAATACAATCGGGATTACCGTTAATGTAAGCAATTGAAAACTCGCTCGGCAGCACCGATGCTGACAATAGTTCAGGCAACAAAGTAAACACAGCCGCGGTATGCTGTGGCTGTGCCCTTTGTATATCAAACTGAGAAATTAAAACTGTCAACGGAGAGGGCGTTATGCCGACCTGGTTCGACGACGCAAAATCCCCATTCCCGCGGCTCCAAGCGCTAGAATGGCCAGCCCGGCAGGGGCATTGACCCGGGTAGCGCGGGGAATGACCACGCTCTGGTTCACCTCATCGTTGTAGCCGTAACCGTTAAGCACCACTTTTGCATACGGGCGGCTCAAATTTGTCAGTGGCACGCTGGTGGTTGCAATATCAACCCAGCCATATTGCGGCCCTGCGCCATCATCAAATACTACGCCAAACACGCCGCTTAACTGCGCGTTAGCTCCTAGGGTGAGTTTTACGTTATCAGGCAACACGCCAGTGCTAAAACCGGGGCCGAACACGGTACCTTCTGCCAGCGGGTTGGTAACCTGTCCGCTGCGGCTGTAAAGTTTTGCATTGTAGTCAGGGCTTGTATCATACTCGATAGAAACGCCGGACATGCCAGCAAGATTATATACCGAGTCGGGTGCTATATTTTGGTTTAAGTCAGTGACCGTGACTAACGCTGCATTGGCAGCGGGCGCTAACGCGAGAGCACCTGCCCCAATGGTGGCCTTGGCAACACCGGAGAGCGAAAAGTTAGACTGAGCGAGACTCTTGGACATGTTTGTTGTAGACATACTGCGGCAACCTTCTGATTGTTTATTGTATTATTCTCAGCTGACCTGAGCAAAATTTAGGCCGCAATTGCCGGGTAGCACCAATGTGAATGATTTTTCAGCAATTTAATGTTTTTGTTTACGCGCTATGCATACTCTTCGCGAGCACGTGTAAATTAAACTGACACTAAAATATTGATTTAGTTAGAAAACAGTCAAGGCAGATAAAGCGAAGCTATGCAGCATCCTGGACGTTGCCATCCTTGTAATTGCGAGAGCCCTGGCGGCCACGTGCAGTCTGCACTTTATACCGCAAACGGACGTCGCTGCAGGTAATCTATCTCCACTTCCATCTCATGCAGAATTTCGGTGGACTCCAGGTTTAGGGCGTCACGCATATTTTGCCGGGCTTGCTCGTAGTCGTCAGACATCATCACTGACGAGGCAGCCTGCCAGGTGGCTTCATCCGGCCATTGCGCATAGGCAATGAAATCACCGCGCTTATCACGGTGCAGACGTGAGCCCATACTGCCCTTAAACAGATAAATTCCCTGGGTGGTCGCGGGCCAGGCCGCCAGAAACTGCGCTTCTTTTTCCGGTTTAACCACAAACCTGAACATTACTATGTACATGGCATTACATTCCTTGTTTTCACGCGCCTGGTAATCACCAAGCGTGTCCATTGGGGAATGTTAGCATAATGATATTTGTACGCGTCTGGCAAGCATTTCAGCCGGTGACTATTGCCGTTGCCTGACAGAATGAGGCGTACTGCGAACTACCCGTCGCTGGCCAGCCCTGCCTCCGGGCGGTGATCTGCTTCCGACAATACCTTCACCATATAATAGAAGCGATCGTCCTGACGCTCGGTGATAAACCCGTTACGAAGGTACAGGGCAACTGCCGGACTGATTTGAAATACTTTAAGCTGGATTTGTTGCGCGTTGGCGGTTAACGCCAGCTGACTGATTGCGTGCAGGGTTTGCGAACCCAGGCCGGCATTCTGATGCGCCGGCTGGATTTGTAAATCACGCAAATGGCACACCGCGTCTTCAAAACTCAGCCTGACTACGCCCACACACTGCCCGTCACTAATAATGTCCAGGTTGTTGAGGTTGGCGGTGAGATCGGCAATTTGTCCGGCATCCCAGCTAACCGCATAGCGCTGATAATATGACTGCATATTGGTATACGTCAGCGCGGCGGCGGCATCCAAATCGGCAGTTGGCTGAAAGGTGATCACAGGGCAGCTCCTTGTTATTGACGTCAGCGCAGCGCGACCTGAACAGGGCGACCAGCGGCGCATCACCTGCCTCTTCG
The DNA here is from genome assembly GCA_052032275.1 of Alteromonas sp. Lineage (GTDB taxonomy): Bacteria > Pseudomonadota > Gammaproteobacteria > Enterobacterales > Alteromonadaceae > Alteromonas. Next base: position 8,025 of record JBPEWW010000130.1, read on the forward strand.
TTAATAGCCTAAGGTTGTTACGGCCACAATCCTAATACCAGCCCATAGATCACGAACTGAGCAGTATGGTAGCCGCCATCAATGGCCAGCAGGGTCATACTGCGCTGGGCAAACTGGTAGTTAATCCCAAAGCTGGCGGCCACAAAACACAGCCCCACCATCACGCCAGCACTTACCGCGTCGCCTGTTTCGGGGGCAGGGCCTAAATATAATGCAAACGCAGTGGCAGACACCAGGCAAAACAGAAAACTAAGTCCGAATACCTTGCCAGGGTGCCCCGGTTGCGACGGCGCGCCACTCTCGCGTAGCCAGGCCTGTTCGAACAACAGTTTGGAGTACCATATCCCACCCAGCACAAAACTGGAGATTGCCGCGACAATTACGGCAATAATATTAATGTCAGCCATTGATTTATCCTTATTCTGGTTGTCGTCGCGTAACGGCCACCGCACGGCGTATACCTTTACGTGATAGCGTTAAGTAAACGCGCAAACCTATGATGTTGCAACTAATAAAGTAATGGCATGGCCAGAACCGGGCAGGTTTACAGGCTCTGTGGTGACAACGGGTGATGTGGGAGGTCAGGGCGTTTTGGAGTTCAATATGTCGGGTTTACGAGGTCGCTCAATTAACTTTTCATCGTGGGCCGGACGTAACAGCGGGTTTATCAGCATCCAGTGCACCCGGGAATGCCTGGGTGCGTGATAACTTTTCAGTCCACACTGCTGTTGCTGTGCCTGCGCCAGGGTCTGCGACTGAAATGAGCCAAACATTTTGTCCCAGCACACCCAAAAACCGCCTAAATTGGTGAGGTATTGCTGTGGTTGTGCATCGTGATGGATGGCATGCAGACGAGGGGTAAAAATAAACCGGCCTAGCCGGCGCTCCCACTTGTCGCCCAAGTTAATATTGCTGTGGTTAAAATTGTTGATACTGATTGCGACCACGTCGTATATAAATACGATGATCACCGGGATCCCTGCCAGGTAAATGAGGGTGGCGTTTAATGCCGCGGCACACACTAATTCAATAGGGTGAAACCGCAGCGCAGTAAACACATCCAGGTTTTGGTCGGTATGATGAACGCGATGTATTCGCCACAGGAAGGGCACGCGATGACACAGGTAGTGCCAAAACCAGCGAATAAAATCAAGTAACAATACGCTTGCTGCCAGTACCAGCAGCCATTGCCAGCCTTCGACCTGACTTAGGCCCCGGTTTTGTGACTCAGCCAGATACGCTGCCGTCAGACAGGTAAACGGAAAAACGAACTGATACAGGCTCAGGCCAATAAAGTACAGCACACCGGTATGCCCCCAGCGTCTGCCAATGGCATTATGTTCCCGCCGCAATTCCCGGCCACTTTCCAGCAGCAGTAACAGGGCAACACTGATAAACAGTGTCAGGGAGTAATATTCGGCTAATGAGTAGGTCATCGGAAGAACCCGGCTACCTGTGAGTGGCCGGGCTGACCCTGATTACTTTTTGAAGAAGCGTTTAGCGATGATGACGGCTAATACGCCGGCTCCAATTAAGGAAATGCTGCCTGGCTCTGGCACCGGGATAGTGCTGGCTAAGGCCGCGCCGGATGACAGCACCATGGATGTTGCTAGTATTGCTTTGGTTGCTTTTTTCATTACCCCAATCCTTCTTTGTAGAATCAAAAAGGAGGTAGCATAAAACAAGCCATAATTAATGCGCTTAAAAAACAATCAGTTGTAACGTAAGTGACTGAGCTGTGTAAAGAAAACCGACATCGAAGGGGCAGTTTTCGACCTGAGAGCATACAGACAGGGCTTAGCCATGGGCCAGTTTTAAGCCGGCTATACCCGCGCAGATCAACCCCAGGCTGACCAGCTTCAGCGTATCGGCCGACTCTTTAAACAAAATAATTCCCAGCACGGCGGTGCCGACGGCACCAATGCCGACCCAAATCGCGTAGGCAGTCCCAACAGGCAGGGATTTCACCGCCAGTCCAAGCAGTACGAAGCTGGCCACCAGTGAAATGATGGTGCCCACAGAGGGCCAGAGTCGGGTAAAGCCATCGGTGTATTTAAGACCAATCGCCCAGCCCACTTCCAGCAGACCCGCAATGATTAACAGTACCCAGCTCATGTTTTATCCTTGTTAATGTGGTTGTGGCGCCGGCCCAGCTTTATCAGTCCGCGGAGCTTTGACGAAACCTGGCACCATAAGGGCAGCCCCGCAGTCTGACGGGGCACACACGTAGCAGATGACAGGGCCACTTACTCTGCAATGGGCGCAAACACCAGCTGGTCAGGCTCGATACGCAGCTCAACCGGTAATTGCCCCAGATAGCGGAGCAGCTGCTTGCGGGTGTCGAGTTCATACACCGGGGTGCGCGCAAGATAGCCGTTAACCAGCATCATCAGCCTGTCACTCACCGGGGCCAGATTACCCCGATAGCCGTTGGCATCAATTTCACTGTCCAGCAGCGCCAGATTATGCACATACACAGCTTTTTGCTCCGCGTTATACACAGGCTTGCCCTCTAACTTCAGGCGTACCGAGGCTGGATATTCAATGCCGAAAACCTCAACCGACGCTGTCGCCGACGTACCCAGCTGGATCACATCGCGTCCGTCCGGGCCAATGTCTACCTGCATCCCGTCGATGTTCAGGGTCATGGGAATGCCAGACACGGAAATCTTGTCCTGTAGCTGAGTGATGCTGCCGGCTAACTGGCGCTGAATATCCTCTTCGCTAATGGTATAGCGTGATAACGCCGCGATGCTGCTGCAGCCGGTGAGAATGAGCGCAAGCAGTGCAGCACTCCCGTATTTTAAAAGATTTGCTGGATGTATGTGCACGTCAGCCTCCTTGTGCGGTAACAGAGTCAGTACGGTTATTTCTGTAGTACGAAGACTGGCTGAAAAGGTGCGGAATAGGCGGTACTCACCGAAAGCCAGTTACGCGGGCTTAAATACCACGTTGAACTGGTGACATACTATAGGCATTTCCTCGTGGGGCGTAAATGGGGTGTCGGCAAGTTCACGATGGTAGTAATCCCAGTGCACCTGTTGCCAGTAAGCCAGGCTTTTATCGCCTTCACCTTCCAGCGCGGCATAGTCCGCCGAAATCTCGTTAAACGGAACCAGTGACACCTGCGTGGTTTCAATGATACACATTGCCTCCCCCTGCCAGTTGGTGACAATGTTCAGTTCGCCGGCCACCGGGAGCGGCTCGTTATGCGCCTGATACCACCAGAGTGAGGGTGATGTGGCCTTTTTAATGCCCCGCACCACCAGCCCGGCACATTCGTTGGCGTCCTGCTCGTTATCGCAAAAATGCCAGTAAGCCAGCGTACGCTGGCGTTGCGCGCGGGCCCGGAAGTAGTCGTTACTCAGCTTAAAAACAGAAGGGTGCATTTAATGACAATGTCCTGCAACAATGCGCGAAAGAATGGCTACACGGCAACGTACCTTATCTTACCGCAAACGTGAGACTGGAAAAGTAACTTTCGTAATCCGCCTGGGGATTATTGCGCAGCGCTACGCCCCAGATCACGTTAAGCTTCACCGGACCCTGGCCAGTGAGCTTAAACGTGGCCTTCCCCGTGCTGTCGGTAGTCTGTGCCTGCGGTGTATGGGTAGCCCCTGTCAGTGGGGCCGCATCAATCAGTGCACCGGCCAGCGGTTCGCCTTTAAACAATACCTGTACGGTAAGCGAGCCACCTGCCTCAATGCGGGCAGGGTGCTGCAGGGGAACAATTTCCAGCGTATGGCCGATGGGCCTGGTAGCCATGTCGGTAAGCTTCGGGCCAACCTGCACCAGGGTTTTGGCTTTGCGTGAAAATAACTCGGTACCCGGGGTGTGGGTCAGGCCCCGCTTCTCGCGATAGGCGATAATGGCGGTCAGGCCTTCCTCTTTGACATAGCTGTTAAACTTGTCGGCGTCCAGGCTGCTAACACTGTGATAGCTTTCAAAGCCAATGATATGCGAACCGGCGGAGAGCTGAGACGTTTTCGCCACGCCCGGCATAAATTCTGAGCGGGGAATAATGCTGGCCGCCATATCAGCCACACCGTCATTGCTGTAGGTGCGCAGCGCAACAATTTTATCCCAGCTCAGGTTCCAGTTAGCCGCGTCCTTTTCATGGCCCACTTTGAACTGCACCGGCACGGCCAC